>PCVM01000113.1:13055-14198 GCA_002796045.1 Candidatus Roizmanbacteria bacterium CG11_big_fil_rev_8_21_14_0_20_36_8 | reverse complement strand
GAGTTCAAAGTTACACGAGAGCGCATCAGGCAGATAGAAGCTAAGGCGATCAGAAAACTAAAGCACCCAACACGAGCTCGAAAACTAAGAGACTTTTTAGACTAATCTACTCATTTGATATTGCATCTTTTTTATTATACGTGTAGAGTGTATTAGATGAATAATACTGCAAATTCTACTCAGAAAATGCTAAATTACTGGGCAATATCTCTTATATTTTGGGCTTGTTTTAGAGCTTACTTCGGAACAAATCTTCCTATTTGGCTTGATGAATTAGTAGCAAAGCCAGTAATTTTTCTAACTCCTGTAGCATTCTATATTTCAAAATACGAAAAGGAAGGTTTTTTAAAGGCAGTTGACCTAGTTACGAATAAAATGAAATCGTCAATAACTTTTGGAATGATTGTGGGAGGATTTTTTTTCTTAACTGGAATGACAGTTCAATTTATTGAAACTGGAGGATTGATTTTTTCTGAGTTTGGGGGATTTATATCATTTCTAATGATTATTATAATTTCATTTGGGTCGAGTATTTCTGAAGAAATTCTATCAAGAGGATTTGTTCTAAAAAGATTATTCAAAGAATCTGGAAACGTGTGGTCTTCAGTATTTTTTGCGAGTTTATTATTTTTCTTTTTACATATTCCTATTCTCTTTTCAAACCCAGACATTCATGGTCCGTTATTAATCCAAGTTATGATTACTGATTTTCTATTGAGCTTTACAGTTTCATTCATGTACCTCCAGAAAAAGAATTTAATGGTACCCATCATTATTCACGCTTTTTATAACTTGAGCCTATACCTTTTCATTTAATTAATTTGCAGGATTTTGTTCGAAATGTTCGTAAACCCAAAATATTTCTGTTTCCTTTGAGCCAATAACTTTTATATCGCTCTTATCTATATTTGTAAAGTTAAAATCATCAGGATATCCTACATATGCATAATTTTTATATTTAATTGTATCCATAGAATCTGCATTAAAAGTGTATTTGTTAAAGCTCGTAATTTGCGAAAATCCATATTCATCTGATGAAGTTGATTCTGACGTCTCTTGAAACAAAATTGGTGAGAATTTTTGAAAAAACAAAGTGAAAATGTAAGGTTGGCCATGTTTTTTTGTAATATAAAAATGGTCAAA
>PCVM01000113.1:11597-13004 GCA_002796045.1 Candidatus Roizmanbacteria bacterium CG11_big_fil_rev_8_21_14_0_20_36_8 | reverse complement strand
CATTGAGTACTGAGCGATTGCCTTTTTTGGGTAGTGATTAAAGTAAAAATCTAGACTGACGATCTTCATTATTGCAAAAGTAATAAATACTATACTAAGAATGAGGAAACGGATTTTTTTATCAAATGATAAGCAAAAATTAAGCAGTCCATATGATCCGATTATTAGTATCGGAACTATCATAAAAAAAGAACGTTTTAAAGATGCCTCTTGCCAGGCAATTGAAGAACTTAGTGGAGCAATTAATAGAAATGAAAGAATTGGGTATCTATATTTTGATTTATTCTTAAATAGAAAATATAATCCAACACCAATAAATAAATATTCAATTGCAGATATTGGTTCAATTCCTTTCATCCCAAATCTGTTGTCGTTATCTCCTTCTGTGACGAGAAACTCTGGCGAAAAATGCTTTAGGTAGGACTGCGAAAGAACTTTAATACTTTCAATGGCTTTATTATGAAGAAGGCGAGAAGGATGCTCATTGTTAAGTTCAGTAATAGACATTACAAAACCTGGAGTTTTGTAAAATAGTAGGTTGCTAACTCTTGAAGCTGGAAATTGAATTTCGGTAAGAAGAAATAGCAATAATGGAACAATAACAAAAAAATATGCGATTAATTTTCGAGTTTTAGTTGAATTGAAAATAATAATTATTGTCCAAATAGCAATCAAAAGCACAATGCTTTTTGATAGATGGTATGAAAAAAGTGAAAGGAATGAAAAAGACACGGAAAAAATCAAAAAATGCATTTTTTGATTTTTTGAGAATTTCAGTAAAGTGATTATTGAAGTTATGATCAGCACAGTTGCCAAAACACCCTCAAATGCATATCTAGAAAATATTATTAACCAAGGCGACACGCTGCTTATTAAAGCGCTGACAACGGCAAAATTCTTTTTTTGAAAGAGTTCGTACGATAGAAGGTAGAATAATAATGGAAAAAGTGAACCAAGGATTATTGTTGTAAGTCTAATTGACCATATGCTGAGTCCTAATATTTTCACAAATGGAACCATAATATAGGCAAGTAGTGGGAGTTTATTGTCAGAAAATGATTCAAGACGAACTGGTAGAAATACTCCGTGTTCATCCCGAAGCGTCTCCCCGATGGAGTAAGCGTTGTATCCAAAAGCTGCCTCATCAGCATTTAAGCAGTGAATGCCAACTTTGATAGATAAAAGTGTCGCAATAATCAGTACTGATATTCCTACAAGGATAAAATGATGTTTACTTCTTAAAAATTTCCAGTACTTCATAATCTGATCGAACTGATAATTTTTTATTTTTTGGATTTGAAATGAATTTAATTATAGCGCTAATAGAACCCTTAATATAAACTGAATTCAGCTTTATCAAACCAATCATGAATTGTCTTAATACTGCGGAAATATGTGAAATCCTCA
>PCVM01000113.1:3576-11444 GCA_002796045.1 Candidatus Roizmanbacteria bacterium CG11_big_fil_rev_8_21_14_0_20_36_8 | reverse complement strand
TCCAAGCTCGATATGATAGGTCGATATCTTCCCAGTAAAAAGGAGAGTATATTTTATCAAATCCTCCAAGTTTAATAAATTTGTCTTTATTAAAAATCATAGAACCCCCCTCTGCCCATGCGGTCCTGCCTTTTATAATATTTGGGGCCTTATTATGCATAATGAATCCATTTTTATAATAAAGAATATTTTTTCCTCCAATGATTCCATCTTTTTCAACTTGTGCAAAAGACACAGCGAAAAGGGAAGGGTTTCTAGAAAATTCTTCAATTGTTTTTTTAAAATAATCATCACGTAGTATAACGTCATCATTTAATAGCATTACAAATTCATTATTCGCATTGCTCACGCCAATATTTACCGCTCCTGGGAATCCTAAATTTGTATGATTTTCAATCAGGATGATTTTTGTAAATTGATTGATTAATTTTTGAATCGATTGATTTGGATCATCGTTAACAATTATCACTTGGCAATAATCCAAAAAAGGTAAATTTTTTATTAAATTTAATACCAATTGCTTGTGATTACGAAATGTTGGAATTACAACTGAAATATTCATTTTTGATATAAAATAATCTCTTTTACGCGTGCTTTGAAAATCTTAGGTGAAAAGTTATCTTGAACATATGCTCTTCCTATCGATTCTATTTTTTTTTGAAGTTTTTGATTAAAAGCGATCGAGAGCATTTTTGCAAACAAGTCGTATTTATCTTTAAATAAAAACCCATTGACTCCATCTTTAATAAGTTCTTTTGGACCACCTGCTTCGTAAGCACAGGTTATGCATCCGGCAGCCATTGATTCAAGTGGAGTTATTCCAAGATGTTCTGTTTTTTCAGGTTCAATGTCTTCATCAATTCTATAACCTGTAAAATGCCAATAGAACATTGACTTTTTGTATAAATTGAGGAGTTTTTCAAAAGAAACATTTGTGTGGATGAAAATTTGCGATTCATTGCCGATCAATTTTTGAAGTTCCAGTAAATATGATTCATCTTCTTTTTTTTGAGATCCGACAAGATGAAGAGAAAAAGATTCAAATTCTGTGTGCTTCTTTTTTAATTCTTTAAACCATTTTATTGCAATGTCTTGCCTTTTCGCATGAAGATGCTTAAAAAATCGGCCGACCATGAGGATCATTTTTTCTTTTTGCTGGTCGTCATCCATCTCAAGAGATGTGAAATTATCTGAAATCGGAGGATATATAACATATGACTTTACTCCCCATTTTAATAGATTTTTGTATGTGAATATTGAATTCGTGATGAATTTGAAGTTTATTGTCTTAATCTTATTTATGACTCCCATGTGGTACAGCTCTCGATTAGGAACCATGCAGAAAACGAAGTTCTTTTTTGCCGACGATATGAAATAGCTTCCATCGGTCACATAAAAAAACAAATCTACTTTTTCAAGACGTTTTAGTCGATCGAGGTGCTTTGTGTCAATAAAAATATTTGGTTCAAATTTCAGTGTTTTAAATTTGATGTTTAAGATATTTGAAATTTTATCTGACAAATCTTCATCCCAAAAAATCGTTATTGAATAACCTTCATCCTCGAGAACTTTTAAAATTGAGAGAATGTGCCTTTCCCCGCCACCCATTACATCAAGATATGGGTTATAAAGTGCTACTGTTTTGTGTTTTTTGTCTTTTAGACTTTTTTTCATATAAAAAAAGATAAGTGATCGTTTTTGAGTATGCTTGGTAGATACTTTCGATTATACCAGCCGTTCCATCAAGAAATCCTAGCTTGACAAACATTCTTCTAAAAAGTTCTCCAATAAATTTTCGGAAAAAAATTAGAATCGAAACTGGTTTATTAGCTTTAAGTAGCAAATCAGACTCAATGTCTTCAAATATTAGCGTTTTATTAACCATATCTTCCATATTTCCATGAGAATAGTGGACCAAAGGGTTGTTTAAAAATCCTACATTACCAGTTATATTTGGCGTGGAATGAATACGGTCCGGCCAATTATTGAATGATTTTAGGTGAATAAGCCTAGTTTGATAGTCTGGCCACCAACCTCCGTGCTTGAGCCAAGATTTTTGGCCAAACATATTTTTACGTGGGACTTTAAAATGCGTAATTGATAATTGATCATTCGCAACTATATTGTCAATTTCATCAGCAAGTTCTTTTGTGATTCTCTCATCTACGTCAAGAATAAAAGTCCAATCAGTTTTAGCTTGACGAATTCCAAATTCTCGAGCTGGCTCGACGTAATGGGAAAACGGGAAGGATTTAATTTTTGCACCAAGTCTTTTGGCTATATCAATTGTTTTGTCAGTACTTTCCATATCTACAATAATGATATTATTAGTCAACATTTTGGCAGATTTTATGCAATCGGAGATATTAGTCTCTTCATTTCGAGTGTGGATTATAACTGTGATATTATTTTGAGTTTTCATCATTCTGTTGGACCATGATCCCAAAGTTGAATTGTTACATCTTTAATTTGTTTTTCTTTAATTAACTTCAAATTAGGATTATCTTTTGGAAGATGACCATTTATCCAGTCGTTTTTACGCTCTGCATAAGGATCGGCTTCCAGAACATACCAGCATTTATTATCGACAAATTCCTGCTTTGGTTCAGAAATTCTTTTTGAAATTGAATTATATTTGAACAGATAATCGTAAGTATGTGGAATTACAGGTGGAGTGTAGATGTAAACGCAGTAATTATTTAGGTTTAATTCAATTTTTTGAATAAATCCGACGATATCAATTTGCACCTTTATACCATCATATATTTTAGGGGATTTGATATGAGTAATTACTGAATAAATAGCTGTTAAAAAAATCGCAACATTTAATAAATAAAGAAGTGTTTTTAGTTGTTTTTGATTTACTGTATTAAATTGTTGCAGTAGAATAGCAGATATTAATATAAAAGAATAATGAATGCCATCAAAATAATATGGCCAAAATGTATCCTTATAAAGAAGAGAAACTAAGAAAAGACCCAATAAAATAATTGATAGAAAAAATAGAGAATTATGGAAAATAACCTTTTTGCGCTTGAACATTATGACAATTGAAAAAACCATCATGAAAGAAAATATCCACATAATCCAATGATGAGAATAAATACCGCTGTAATAATCATAAAATAGGTGAATTCGTTCAGAAAAAATACTATTTATTGTTTTTGGAGTGTGATATTGAGGATCTGTAATAAAAGAGATAAGAGTTCTGCTTTGAGAAAAATTATTTCTTATCTCAAATAGTAATCGAGGAAGAAATGCAATAAAAAGACCTCCAAAAAAGAATAATAATTGGTGAATATTTGTAAAATTTTTACGGAGTGGCTTAAATATTATTGCGGTTAGAATATAAACTGGCGCTAAGAGAAGTCCGAAAGCAAATTCAAATTCTGCAATCATTCCAAGCGATAATCCGGCTATAAAAAAAAGAATGAGTTTTTTTTTGTTGGATTTGGGAAGTTTTTCAAGAATTAAAAAATGAGTAACTAAAAATGAAAGTACAAAAACAGGAACAATTGTATTATTGGCAACAAAGAGAGATTTGGTTATAAAATATGGCGAAGTTGCTATAATCAAGCTAAACAATAAAGCAATCTGGTCATTAAAATACTTATTAAGATAATATATTAATAGTATTAAAGATGATAAATAAAGTATAAATTGCATGATATAAAAACCCATAGGTAAACCACCAAAAATTACAAAGACAATTGCCAAGTAGTAATACCACCAAGCTCCATGAAATATTCCGTTTATGCCTGTAGTCGGACCAATAAAAGTTATATCTTTATTTATCACGATCTCTGATGCTTTTAAAAAATCTCTTCCCTGATCAAATGTATATGCGACTCTTTCACTAATTATTGGTTCAAGTCGAAAATATGAAAATATTCCAATTACAATTGAAATAGTAAGAATGGATAAAAAAAACTTTTTATAGCTCGAATTAATCATTGGTATATTGTATAAAGATATTCTTTCCGATACAATGCATGTGATGAATATTTCAAAATCATCCTTCAGTTTCTACCTTTTTTCATCAGTAGTTATTTTTATTGTAGCAATATACAGTTACGCGCTTATTGATCCAAATTTGACATTATTCAACAGTTATTTATGGGTTAAATTTCGAGACCCATTAGTGTATTTTGGATATTATCATCGTGGATATTCAATGTTTGTTTATTCGATTTTAATAGTCGCCCTATATGTAATTTATAAAATCGGAGTTAAGAATTATCGTTCATTATCACTTTTAAAAATTACTGGAATAATATCTTTAGTTTTGCTCTTCTCTTATCCATTTTTATCACACGATTTTTTTAATTACATTTTTGATGCTAAAATTTTGACTTTTTACGGTCAAAATCCCTACACCACCCCGCCGTCACAATTTCAAGGAGATGAGTGGCTACGGTTTATGCACTGGGTTCATAGACCGTACCCGTATGGACCAACGTTTTTAGCAATAACGTTAATACCATCATATTTGGCGATGGGGAAGTTCATTCTAAGTTATTTTTTTTTCAAATTACTTTCTGTAATATTCTATGTTCTCGGGGTTTATTATCTTCAAAAAATGGAGAGAAAAGCTGCTTTTATTCTTGCTTTACATCCGCTCGTGATAGTTGAAGGGTTAGTCAATGCTCATAACGATCTTTTAGCAGTGTCTTTTGGAATAATTGGAATTTATTACCTTCTATCGTCAAGATGTGCTTTTGGAAGGATGTTCCTTATTATTTCTGCAGGGATAAAATATCTTTCTCTACCACTTGTAATCCTAATCAGCAAAAACAAATTGACATATTTTCTGGCTTTATGTGGTCAATTAGCACTTCTTTTATATTTATCTTTTGCTAGAGAGATACAGCCTTGGTATTTTTTGTCTTTATTTACCTTTTTACCGTTTTATAAATCAATAATCTTCAGGTCTGAGATATTTTTATTTAGTCTTTTAATGTCTTATTATCCCTATATTTATCTTGGTGGTTGGGACAAGACTTACAAAGTAGTGATGAAGCACCAAATTATTTGGTTGGGATTATTTCTAAATTTAATCTTCATGTGTTATTTGATTTGGAAAGAGAGAAGGAATATTAAATTATCATTGCTTCAAGATGTCATTGGCGGGAATAATAAATGAATCTTTTGGTACAGTTATTTTATCGACTTCGTAATAAATAATAAAATTTCGATTTGGCATAAAGTGATAAAGAAATGCATTTTGCGCAAATGATGTTTTAAGTTTTTTTGACTCTCCCCAAGCATTTTTCTCTTCAGTACTATCCTTGAAATAAATTGATGTATACGTTTTTGGAAGTAAGTTATTTAGGTTATTGAAATAAATTTGAGCGCGGTGATAATATTCTGATTCCAAACTGTAGACGCTTGCAATTTCATGGACTGATATGCCTACCACGTTGTAAATAATATAAAAAATAATCCCAACCATTGCTATTATTTTCGAAATCCTACTTTTACTTATCAAAAAATAAATCAAGTAAGCTTGTGAAAATGTTATGAAAATCAGTGGAATTGTAAGGCGAACCATCCAGCGATGGATAATTGGCAGAGTAGGGGATAGAAAGAGTAAGGTTCCAAAAATTAAAAAAAATATTGATGGAATAAATGAAGTAATTCTTTTTGGCTTTAAGTATAAAAAATTAAATATTGAAAAAAGTAAGATTGAAAGATATCCAACCAAGGATGAAATATAAATCCAAGAAGTTAAATCGCTAAGTCTTTCCCAAAACCCAGGAAGCGGAAGACTGAAAAAACTTGAAGCATAATCCGGTAGGAAGCTTGGAAAACCAAGAGCCCACAATACATACCAGACACTATTATTGACTATTAGTTTAGGAGAAAGGTTAATCCTATAGATATCAATTTGTTCTACATTTTCAATCCCAGAAAGATAAAATGCGAAATAGGTTGCAAGGCTAAGCGAAATGAATACAAAAATCCAGCCCATTGTTTTTTTAAATTTTTGTTTGACCTGCAAAAGTGCTAATAAAAAAACTGGATAAACAATTGCGGTCTCCTTCGAAAGAAGTGCAAGAAAAAATAAAAAAATTGAAACAATATACTTTTGCTTTAAAAAAAATAAAGTTGAGTATACTAAGAAACAAAACATTATTACTTCTTGAAAAGTCGCTAGCCAATAGAGTTGGAAGACGTGGCTGAAGTGAATAGCGTACATAAAGATAAAAAATTTTGAGAAGGTTTTATTTTTAGCCAGTATTATTGAAACTTTATATAATCCGATCAATGCAGTTGCGTACGTTGACATTACAATTAGGTGGCCTACTACTTGAGCATTTGGGAATATTTGAATAAAGCCATAAAATACTTCTGTTGAGAGAGGACGATAAAAATATAATTTACCAGGAATAAAAAAATTGATTAAACCATTAATATTTTCAATATAACTCAGTTTTAAAAATGTATAATCGTCAGAAAAAAAACCGATAAAGAAGGAGTTACGAAACAAGACGATCAAAACCCCAAACAGCAAACTAAAAAAGTACAAATCCCTTTCGATCAATTGATTAATCAATAATTTGACTTTTTTAAGCATTACTTAAAAATATAATTTAATATTACATGCAATTTTGTTCTCGGGGGCGCGTATTTTATTGCAAATCGAAGGAGTGATTTTTTTTGATATTTTTGTTGAATCGCTGAACCTGGGCCATCAGTCGACTGGGCATTCTTATGCCAAAGCTTAATCGTTGGTAAATACTTCAAACTAATATTTTTTCTTTTTGCTCTTTCACAGTAATCAGCATCCTCAAAATATAAGAAGTATTTTTCATCCCAAAATCCAATTAAATCAACAACTGATTTATCAAAACACATCATACATCCAGTTATGAATTTTGTTTCAGAAATATCAGAATATTTATCATTATCAACCTCATCTACTCCAATATGAAAAGGTACTGAATCTTCCCATTTAACGCCGCCACCAGCATACCAAATTATATTCCCAAGTTGATCATTTTTATATCGATTATGATATTCGTAACCTTTGGCATAATATATTTTCCCACCAAAAATCGTATTTGGATAATTGTCAAACATATTTTTAATTGAAGCGGTGAAATTATTTTCAAATAACGTATCGTTATTGATCACACAAAATCGTGTGCAGCCATCTTTTTGAGCTTGTTTGATGCCCTCATTGACTCCATGTGCGTATCCTAGGTTAGAAACAGGAACAACGTTCGTGAGGATGTTGTTTGCATTTATCACCCGTTTATCTTCTGATGCATCGGCAATATATAAATGAAAACCATTATTCTTTTGAATTTTTAGACTATTGATTAAATCTTCAAGTACCTCATAATTGTTGTAAACAACAGTAATTATTGCTAAGTCATTTTGTTTTTGCATACAAAAGTTAATTTTTTATTTGTTTGACGAATGAGAAAATTTTTTCAATAATATTAACCTGAAAAATATACCTTAAAGACGAAACGTAAATGCTCGAACCTAAAATAATGAAAAATGCTACCCCGTAAATTGATGATATCTGAAATTGAGTGCTAATATACAGTAAAACAATCCCCATAATAAAGCTGGAGATAAGAGGTTGGAAAATTGACTTAATAAACTGAAATTTTATCAGTCTCTTTACGTATAGTATTAAAAAAATATATGAGGCAGAGATAATTAAATGCGCAATAGGAAAACCCATATATTTATCAATCAATATCGATATTGGAACAAGAGACCAAGTAAGCGTTGTAAACATCACCATGAACAAAAAAGATATCTTTGCTTTTCCGAGCGCATTGAGAATTGAAACAAAAGGTGCCGCGAGCGATATTATGAGTGATGATAAACTAAAAACATAAAACATTGGT
>PCVM01000113.1:0-3500 GCA_002796045.1 Candidatus Roizmanbacteria bacterium CG11_big_fil_rev_8_21_14_0_20_36_8 | reverse complement strand
CTGGAGCAATCACTGATGTTTGATAAAAAAGCATTTTTTCTATCAAATTAGCAACAGTTGATGTTTTTTCTTGAAGCCTTGCAATAGATGGAAACAGTACTTTTCCAATATTGTCCATTACAATTCTAATTGGAGCTTCTGCCCATTTTTTTGCCCAACCTATGTATCCAAGTACTTCAAATCCTACTACTTTCCCGAGAAATAATATGACAAAGTCATCTTTAAAAAGTGCTAAAAACGAACTGCCTTGGAACGGAAGGCCAAATGAGATTAATTGGCGAAAACTTTTCATTGAAAAGCCGATTTGTGGTTTCCAAAAAGAAATTGAGTACATCACGATCACTCCGACGACTGATCTAATTATCACGGAAATAGTAAAGCTAGTAAGACCATATCCAAGGAGTGCAAAAACAATTACAGAGCTATAAAATAATGTACTTTCAATAACTTGAACGATTACAATTTTTTGGAACTCAATTTTTCTTTCAAGAAATACTGATGGAATTGTCTTTAACGATGATAGAAAAAATCCTAATAAAACAGCCCAATAGAGATAAACTCCCTCAGATGGCAGATTATAAAATGATGTAATTGGACGAGTAAAAATAAATGAAAATACAATTAAAGTAATTATTAAAAGCTGCTGAACAGTAAATGTAGTCGAAATGTCTGCGGTGTCAATTGACTTTTTTTGTATTAAAGAAGCTGCAAGTCCAATGTCTGAAAAGTAATTTAGAATAGAATTCATTGATAAAACCGCTATATAAATCCCGTAAATACTCGGAGTTAAAAGGATTGTTACAACAAGGTTGGCAACAAGTCCAAGCACTGCAGAGTAGCCACTTTGTGCAAAGAGGCTCAGCACACTTACAATTGCGTTTCTTTTTACTGAGTCGATAGAGTTTTGATTCATAGGAGATCTTAGTGTTTCTGTTTTTTTGATACAATAGTTCAAATGATACCAAAGATGATGCGATCAATTTGCCCTTACGTTTTCTGGATTACTATTCTTATTATAATTGCTACGCCGGCATTTGCATCTCTACTTCGTCAGGGATATTTTTCGATGCACGATGATCAGCACGTTGTAAGACTTCATTTACTCCATCAGAGCATAATGCAGGGGGTATTATTTCCTCGTTGGGTTGACGGGCTGGGGTTTGGATATGGGTATCCACTGTTTAACTTTTACCCGCCATTTATCTATTATGTTGCAGAGATCTTTCATCTGACTGGAATTTCGCTAATTTGGTCTCTCAAATTCATGCTTATTACAGGATTTATCACTGCAGCATTTGGAATGTATTTACTTGGAACAAAACTGTTCGATAGATTTGTTGGTGTTTTATCTGCAACTTTGTATACCTATTTTTTTTATCATGCTGTGAATGCTTATGTCCGCGGCGCTTTTGCTGAATTTATTAGTATGAGTGTTTTACCCTTCATCTTTCACGCGTCACAACTGCTATATGAAAATCAAAACACTAAAAGAGTTACGTATCTTGGAGTTGGTTTTGCAGTATTAATTTTGACACACCCTTTGATTGCTTTCCCGAGTTTAATTTTTATTGGGATTTTTGAGTTTTATCATCTTATTACAGCTCAAAATAAATTTAAATTCCTTTTCTTTTCTGCGGCAGCTTACTTAATCGGATTAGGATTGAGTGCATTTTTTTGGCTACCTTCAATGTTTGAGAGGTCGTATACATTTGTTGATGATATTCTTACGAAAGAGTTAGCGAGTTACTTAATCCATTTTGTATATCCTCAGCAGTTATTATCATCTTTGTGGGGTTATGGCGGGTCGATCGCGGGGCCAAATGACGGCATTACATTCCAATTAGGCAATGCACATATTCTACTATTGATTACTTCAATTATTTTATTTATTGTTGTAAAAATAATTTATTCGGAAGATTCAAAAACATCACAAATGTTGATTATTACAGCAATGTTTGCAATTAGTATCTTCATGATGATTCCATTATCGAATCAATTATGGAATAACATTTCATTTCTTTGGTACTTGCAGTTTCCATGGCGCTTTATGACATTTGCTGGAATTTTCCTGTCAATTATTGCTGCAGCCTCAATTTATTACATGAAATATTTTGTTCCCCAGTTCATTCGAATATTGGTATTGTTAATTTTTATATTAATGACCGTATCTATTTATGGTAAGTATTTTCAACCACGACAATTTATAGATGTTGGCGACGATTCAAGAATTACTAAGGAAGAGATTTCTTGGAGAATAAGCAAGTCCTCATTCGAGTTTGTTCCAAAAGGCATTAAAACAAAAAAAACCAAATACAACACAACGGCTCTAGCAATTGAAAAATCAAATATTCCGTTTAAATTATTCCAAGTCGAAAACAGTGTGAATGTTAAGGTCGAAAAAGATATTGCTCAAAAAAAAATATTTAATATCGATTCACCAATTAATACAGTATTTAGATTGAACACTTTTTACTTCCCAGGATGGAACGGATATGCTCGAGCAAATAATTCAAAAAATTGGACAAAATTAATAATTACTGATGAGAACGATTTAAAGCTAATAACATCTGCAATTCCAAAGGGTAAATATCAACTCAAATTCGCATTTGAAGATACGGGAATCAGGAAATTTAGTAATACAATCTCACAAATTACTGTTATTATAGTGCTTTTTCTTTTATTATCACTGAAGGGGTCAATAATTCTTTATATTCGAAGACGTATAGTTTAATATTGCTCATCGGCTTGTCGTAGACTTTATAAAGTTTGATTGGCCAGTTCGTTGGGAATTCTTGCCGATGTGAAAAAACAATATAAACTTTTCTATCAAATATTTTTTGATATTCCAAAATATCTTTCTCATCCAGCGGCCAAATCCCTTGTATCTCAATATTATTTCCTTGTTGGTCAAATACTTTTAACACATCTGCGATAAGTCCAAAATCTCCTTCTGCTAAAAGAAATATCGTTTGAGTTTTTGATTGAACGTCCATCTCTCTCATAAACTCATCAACTCCCCAAACTGCATCTACTCCTTCAACATACTGATCTCGATCAACTTTTGGAAAAAATGCATATTTAGCGTCAAAAACCAGTGGATAATCAAAAATTAACATTGAAAAAATAAGAATGCCTACAAATAATAATCGAACTTTTATCGATTTAATTTGTAATAATCCATAAGTTCCTGTGATAAGAAGAATGCTGGCAAAGAAAATAAGATATCTTGGGAATACAACCTTAGCAAAAAATGAAAGTGCGATAAAAGGCAAAATTGTAAAAGTTAAAAGATAAAAAAATAGTCGCCGATCATTGTTCCATAATTTCCAAAACCCCCAAACACTAAACATGACGATAATAAAGCCTGCTTCCCAACTTACAAAAGTTGGAATAAGTTTTGCATTATGGATGAAAAACTTAAATGGAGTGTCTAGAAATTCTTGGAAAGTCATTACAAAAGTGGTGTTTTTTTGCTCGACAAAATGCATGTATGGAGATAA
>PCVM01000052.1:6412-14623 GCA_002796045.1 Candidatus Roizmanbacteria bacterium CG11_big_fil_rev_8_21_14_0_20_36_8 | reverse complement strand
GAAAAATATATTTCTTCAGATATTTTTATGTTGACATATGGAGATGGAGTAGCAGATATTAATATTAATAACCTCTTCAACTTTCACAAAAAGCACGGTAAAATTGCAACAATTACTGGGGTCAATCCACCTGCTCGATTTGGTGACATAATTATGAAAAATGAGCAGGTTGTCAAATTTGCAGAAAAACCTGATTCGAGTGATTCAAGTATTAATGGAGGATATTTTGTTTTTGATAAAAGAGTTTTCTCTTATCTCTCTGCAGATCAGGATTGTACTTTAGAGAGAGATCCGCTTGAAAAACTTGCAAGTGATCAGCAACTTATGGTTTATCAACATAAAGGTTTTTGGAGATGTGTTGATACACCTCGCGAATTAACCCAATTAAATGAATCCTGGAAAAATGGCACATCTCAGTGGAAAGTTTGGTAACCTATGTCAAAAATGAATCAAAAAATATCAGTAGTTGTCCCATCGTACAATGAAGCGGAAAATATTCAAAATCTTCATAAGCGCCTTAAGAAAGTACTGAATAAAATAAAGTGTTCGTATGAAATTCTGTTTGTTAATAATGCAAGCTCAGATAACTCTATTTCAATATTTAGGCAAATAATTTTAAATGACCCTCATGTTACTTTAATCACATTGTCAAGAAATTTTGGTTATCAGATGGCAATTTCAGCTGGCTTAGATAACTCAAAAGGAGATGCGGTAGTTGTCATTGATGGTGATTTGCAAGATCCACCTGAGCTTATTGAAAAATTTTTTAAAAAATGGATTGAAGGATATGATGTTGTATATGGTATTCGAAGTAAACGAAAAGGAAATCTCTTTCGAAGAATTTCGTACAAAATTTTTTATCGAATATTAAAAAAGGTTTCGTATATTGACATGCCCCTTGATGCAAGTGAATTTGCACTAATTGACAAGAAAGTGCTTCAGGAACTTCAAAAACTTCCAGAAAGAAATCGCTTTACCAGAGGACTTCGTGCATGGTTAGGATTTAAGCAAACAGGCATTGAATACACTCGCGACGATCGTATTGCTGGCACTTCACAATTTAACCTTGGAGCAAATATAAAACTTGGATTCGATGGTATTTTTTCATTTTCTGAAGCACCTCTACATTTAATAACCTTGGTAGGATTTACTATTTTCATAGTATCGATTTTAGGAATAGTTGGTTATGGACTCTACTATTTATTTGCAGGAAGGGTTGTTCCCGGCTTCCTTTCAACGGTAATCATATTATTATTCCTTGGAGGGATTCAACTCTTAAGTATCAGTGTCATAGGACAATATATTGGGCGTATTTTCGAGGAGGTCAAATGCCGACCGAAGTATATTATTCAAGAAATTATTCGAAAATCTTAGGAGCAACTATGACCGAAACAATACTCATAACAGGTGGTACAGGATTTATTGGCTCAGCATTAGTAAAAAAATTGGTTTCACAAAAATTAAAGATCCACCTTATTATTCGACCCTCTTCTTCAATAGAAAAAATTAAAGACTGTGAAAAGAAATGCATTTTCCATTCTGTTGACTTAATTGAAAAAGAGAAATTATCGAGCATTGTTAAAAAAATTAATCCTGACATTACTTTTCACTTAGCTGCTGCTGGAGTTTTTTATGGGTTAGATTCGGACCAAAAAATATTTGACACAAACGTATGGGGGCACAATCACTCATGAACAGCCTTGAAGGAACAAAGTGCAAAAAAATAATTAATACTGGAACATGTTTTGAGTACGACGGAAAGGAATCGTCCCCGTATTCAGAAGAAGTACAGCAAAGACCTCAAAATTGGTATGGAATTTCAAAAATGACTGCAAATAGAGTGATTGCTATGTACGCAGATCGCATGATGATTAATAGTATTACCCTTCGACCATTTAACATCTATGGTATTGGAGAAGATGAAACTCGTCTTATCTCTTCTATTATTCACGCGTGTCTTACTGGTAAGCAATTGAGATTGACCTCAGGAGATCAAGTTAGAGATTATCTTTATCTTGACGATTTAATTGAAGCGTATGAATTGTGCATTAAGTATGTTCCAAAAAAAATAAATTCTGAGTTTAATATTGGTTCTGGAAATGCTATCAGTTTAAAAAAACTAGGAGAAACTATTGCTCTTTTATGCAATGCGGACAGCTCTTTGCTACAATTTGGAGCTTTGCCCTATCGAAAAAATGAAATGATGTATCTCGTTTCTCAACCATCACGTGCAAAAAAAGAATTAAAGTGGGAAGTAAAAAATGATCTTAAGACTGGTATAAAAAAACTCATAGCATCATTATGCTAATTAATAACTCAATCGAAAAAAAAGATTTAGTGTATATAACACTAAAAGCTAGTAGTGCATTCAAGACACTCTCGCAAAAAAAGATACTAATTACTGGTGGAGCTGGTTTTCTTGGATATTATCTCGTTAAATCAATTTTATTTTGGAATGAGGTTCATTCTTCTCAAAAAATCTTTGTTACTGTTCTTGATAATTTTATGCTTGGAGAACCTCCCTGGATACAAGAATTAAAACAAAATCCTTTTTTTTCTCTTCTTAAGAAGAATCTCATAACTTCACCGTTAAATTGCAATCAAGAATTTAATTATATTATTCATGCAGCTTCAATTGCTTCACCGGTATTTTATAGAAAACATCAACTTGAAACCATGGATGCTAATATTATTGGATTGCGAAGAGTTCTTGAATATGCTCAAAGAAATAAAATAAATGGTGTATTATTTTTTTCAAGTAGTGAAATTTATGGAGATCCTCCATATGATAAAATACCAACTAGCGAAAATTATCGAGGTAATGTGAGTTGTATTGGACCACGAGCATGTTACGATGAATCAAAGCGCTATGGTGAAACTCTATGTTATGTTTTTGCAAATCGATATAATATTCCAATAAAAATCGTTCGTCCATTTAATAACTATGGACCAGGAATGAAAATAAACGACGGGCGTATACTTGCAGATTTTTCCCGCGCAGCTCTTGAAAATAAAAATATTATCATTCACTCAGATGGTTCCCCGACACGAACCTATTGTTATGTTGCAGATGCAATTATTGGATATTTTCTTGCCTTAATAAAAGGAAATGCTGCTGATCCATATAATATTGGACTCGCAAAGCCAGAAATTTCAGTACTTGAAGTTGCGAAGCTCGTACAAAAACTTGCTAAGAAAAAATTCAGTTATTCAGGCAGTGTTATAGAAATGAAAAGCAATGACTCTGAATTTCTTATTGACAATCCAAACCGTCGTTGTCCAGATATTTCGAAGGCAAAAAAAGAACTCGGTTTTTCTCCAGCAGTTTCAATCACGCAAGGAGTTTCACAAACGTTAGATTGGTATAAAAAAATGTACTACTCAAAATGAAAAAAATTTCAATTATTGGTTCAGGGTATGTTGGCCTCACTACGGCATTATCACTTGCATCAGTTGGAAATATGGTTTTTTGTCTTGACATTGATGATAAAAAGGTAACTTCGATAAATAAAGCAAAAACTCCATTTTATGAACTAGGCCTTCAGGATTTATTGCAAAAAATGATTAGAGAAAAACTTATTATTGCTGCAAAACCTGATCAAAAAATTATTCAAGAAACAGATATAACAATTATCGCTGTACCTACTCCAACCAAAAAAAATACAATTCATCTCGAATTTATTAAACAAGCTTCTCAAATCGTTGGAAAATCTTTGAAAAATAAAGACAAATATCACCTCGTTATCGTTAAATCGACAGTTATCCCGGGAACAACACGCAATGTTGTTGGACAAATCATTTCTCAATATTCTCAAAAAATAATTGGTGAATTTGGATTATGCATGAATCCAGAATTTCTGCGAGAAGGATCGGCGATCTCAGATGCATTAAATCCGGATAGAATAGTAATTGGAGCATTTGACATCAGAAGCGGTAATGAGTGTAAGAAATTGTATCAATCTTTTAAAAAACCAATGATAAATACTACTCTTGAGACTGCCGAGCTAATTAAATACACTTCAAATGCTCTCTACGCAACGCTTATTAGTTTTTCTAATGAGATTGCACAAATATGTCAATCTACAATAGATGTTGATGTTGAAGATGTTTGGAGCGCTATTCATCTGGACCACCGTCTAATTTCAACATCTATCAAAAATATGCCTGTCGGAATAACTAAATACTTGCGATCAGGATGTGGATATGGTGGAAGCTGTTTTCCAAAAGACACGCGTGCAATAGTATCTTTTGCAGAATCTTTGGGTGTTAACCTTCCCATAATCAAATCAGGTATTATTGACAATAATAAACAACCAAAATATCTTCTAAATATACTTCAAAAAGCTATTGGTTCTTTGTCAGGGAAAAAAATAACCGTGCTTGGACTTTCTTTCAAGCCTGAAACAGATGACATACGCGAGTCACCAGGAGTGATATTTACTAGATTACTTATCAAGAATCATGCCCATGTAATATGCCACGATCCGGTTGTTAAGACTGAAATGCTTACAAGACAATATCCAAAAATGAGGATAAAAATAACTAATAATCTATTGGAGGCTATTTCAAATTCTGATGCTGTAGTTATTACAACTGCCTGGGAAGAATATAGATTGCTTGAAAAAAAGAACGTATGGAAAAAAATGAAACTACCAGTTATTATTGATGGGAGGCGCATTCTTTCCCCACACATATTTCAGAATACACCCGTAAAATATTACGGAGTTGGGCGAAGTCTAATATAATTATGGACGAAAGCAAAATATATAAGACCATTCTAGAATTGACAGAGCGGCTGATTCTTAAACGAAAGTCACAAGAAAAATTTATTCCTGGAGTAACTCGAATCGGATATGCGGGAAGAGTGTATGACCAATATGAAGTAATGAATGCAGTCAGGGCATCTCTCGATTTTTGGCTAACAGAAGGACCCTATGCTCGATTACTTGAAGCAAATTTTCGAAATTATTACAAATCAAAGAGTTTTATTCTCGTTAATTCTGGTTCTTCGGCAAACCTACTGATGGTTTCGTCTCTTATTTCGAAGAATGTTAAAAACAGTCTTAAAAAAGGAGATGAAGTAATAACTCCAGCAACAACATTTCCAACAACCCTTACTCCAATTATCCAATGTGGACTGAGACCCGTATTTGTGGATATTGAAATTGACACCTTAAATATTAATCCTAATAAAATCGAATCAGCGATAACAAAAAATACAAAGGCACTTTTTATCCCTCATACTCTCGGCAATCCATGTGATATGGAACTGATTATGAAGATAGTAAATAAATACAATCTTTTTTTGCTTGAAGATAGCTGCGACGCACTTGGTGGAACTTATGATGGACAACTTGTCGGCACATTCGGCGGCATGGCTTCTCATAGTTTTTATCCTGCTCATCAGATGACAATGGGAGAAGGGGGAGGTATCATCATCAACTCTCCTCAATTTGTTAAGATTGTTCGATCACTGAGAGACTGGGGAAGAGATTGTTGGTGCGAACCGGGAAAAAATAATACCTGTAGAAAAAGGTTCGATGGCTCTTGGGGAGGAGATCTTCCTATTGGATACGATCATAAATATGTCTATTCTGAGCTTGGTTATAATCTTAAAATTACCGATCTCCAGGCAGCAATCGGACTTGCTCAATTTGATAAACTTCCATCATTTGTCGAAAAAAGACAGAAAAATTTTCTTCAACTCTATGAAGGCTTAAAACAATTTCAAGAATATGTTCTTTTACCTCGATGGAGCACGAAGGCAAATCCATCTTGGTTTGGTTTTCCCATCACCCTTGCAAAAGGATTAGATCGAAGCAAATTCACTATATTTCTTGAATCAAAGGGTATTGAAACTCGAATGATTTTTGCAGGAAATATCCTTAGACAACCTGGATTTACTCATATTGACAAAAGAATTTCAGGTTCTCTTAAACAAACTGATTCCGCCATGGAAAGAAGTTTTTTTATTGGAGTATATCCGGGTATAACAAATGAAATGATTAATTACATGATCGACCAAATTGGTAAATTCTTGAGAACTAAAATATAATCAATCATGAAATTATTAATAAATTATTTTCATCGAATTTTACATATAAGTTGGAATAGAACTGTTGTATATAGCTCAATATTCCTGTGCGTTTTCTTCATTTTTAGCTTGCTATTAAAATATGGAGGCTTTCACCATAGTGACGATTTTCATTTTTTCAGACTCTACTCACCTCAAGAACTAATGAGAGTGTGGTTTAGTAATTGGGACCTTGATGGAACTGAAAGCGATGGTTACCGCCCACTTGCAATATTGATATATTCTCTCATGCGCACAATATTTGGTTTTGATCCTTATATACCAATATTTTATATGATGGTGGTGATTATGCTAAATGGGATTTATGCTATCGCAGCATATAACCTTGCACGACATTTTCTTTCCAAATTTTTTTCATTTGTTGTAGCAATTCTATCAGTAATCTTTCCACATACGCTTTTGCATTTCACATGGGCTACAGAAATACCTGCTAACGTATGCTTCATACTAACTTTATTTAGTTTTAATTCTCTTTTACATTGGATAAGTAAACCAAAAAATATTAAGTTGCTGTTTATCACCATACTTTTGGGTACACTCGCATCGCTTATTAAAGAAACTGGGTATGCGGTTCTTGCTTCAATCCCTATCGCTTTCGTGTTGTCTTATAAACATCAAAGCAAAATAACCAAAGGAGAAAATCATTCTTTTCTATATAAATTTTTACCAATCTATTTGCCATCCTTTGTACTAATTACATTAATAAGTATCAGACACTATGCCTTACTTGTTTACCCTCAACTCATTGACCCCACATCTCCTCAAACAGAGTTTTCAATAAATATTGTTACATTAAGACATTTTTGGCAAAACTTTTCGCTTGCTTTTAATAGTTTTTACAGTGTTTTTACTCAACTTTATACTTATTTGATTCCTCAAAAATCAATACAGTTTCCTATTTATTCAGCTTCGCATTTTGTACCACTTGCCTTTCTCTGTTTAATAGTCTCTTTGATAATTTATTTACATAAATGGAAAAATCAATTTTTTAAAATTTTTATCATTTTGGATATCATTGCTCTACTATTATTCTATTCGTTAACAAATGTGTTTTTAGTATCTCTATTATTCCAATATTTATACAGTTATAAGTTAATATCTTTAGGCTATACCTTATATCAATACACTACTTATGTACTCTTGCTGTATCTTGTATTCTATTTTGTAAAGCACCTTCAAAAAAAATATGTATATTTGTTGCTGTTCTACGTCACTTCAATTGTGCCGGTTCTGTTTCAAGCTTTGAATAGACTTAGACCCGTTTCAAATACGATTTTATTGATTATTTCAATATGTATCGTAGAGTCGTTTTTGTCTTCTAAAAATAAAATCATTCAAAAAATTGGAGTTGGTTTACTTATCTATCTTATCTCAGCTTTAGTACTATTTAGTATAAATACAGTTAAATTTATCCTTGTTGAAAATTCATATTTAATAAATGGTGAACGCGCTCAAATCATATATAGCAAGCTTCGACCATCGATAGATGAAGATGTCTATCGTCCAAATAATAACTCTATTGATGGACCAAATGACTGTTCTAGAGGAATGATTGGAAAACCACATTTTGATCTTAAGATAAAAACTATTGATAATGAGCAATTAATTGTTCTTTCGTCAAAAAATCATATTGCCTGCATCACAATACAAGCAAGTAAATTCCGACCGAGAAAAAATTATAAATTGACGTTTTACGCAAAAACACTTACTGGAGATTTTGAGCCGGATGTATATGTATATAATGTAATCGAACCTGCAACTCGAATAATAGCAACTCAAACCGATGACGGTTGGATTCGATTTACCGTTTACTTTATACCATTAGAAGAAAAATTACACATTGGACTGTATGCAAAGGGAATTAATAATAACATAACATCAATTGCATATAAAAATTTTAATTTCCAAGGTGGTGGAATCTTTAGTTATTTGCAATACGATTACAAATGGCCAAAAATATTTAGCTCAGAGTCTTTACAAGTTCCCATAAATTAATCTAATAAATATGAATATATCGTTTAAAAAACTTCATGTTTAAAAAATATAAAAAAAAATTTTATAATAAAAAATTTTTACAAATCATTATTGTGGTATTGGTAATATACTGTTTTCTACTT
>PCVM01000052.1:0-6177 GCA_002796045.1 Candidatus Roizmanbacteria bacterium CG11_big_fil_rev_8_21_14_0_20_36_8 | reverse complement strand
TTGGTTTTTTTTCTTTCCTATCTATTCGAAAGTGGGGGATTACTGCCATTTTTGCCACATTAGCAATTGGATTATCTCCCTGGTGGAGAGATATCGTTTTACACCCGGGGAATGGTTTCACTTATGCTTTTTTTATCTTTGCATCGATCTCATTCCTCTGGTTTAATGTTCCAAAAATTCTTTCCAGTTTATCAATCGGAACTGCTTTATCCATTCATCCTGCATCTATATTTGGACTTCCGTTTTTTATTTACGAATGGATACGTCAAAAAGTTTCATTCAAATCCCTTCTTTTGAATTTCTGTTCCTTCTTAATTCCATTTACCCCGTTGATTGCATTTGAGATTATCACAAAAGGGTATATTATCAGGCACTGGCTTGAACGACCAGCCTCAGGGATAAGCTTTGGTCTCTCGTTAGATAATGTAAACCATGTATTTAATATGAGCGGATTTTCGCCATTTCTATGGATTCCATTTATCTTTTTTGTTCTCTACAAAACGACCAATCAAACCAAGATGTGGACAATTATCACACTGATTCTACTCATTATTATCAGTTTTTTTGAATATTTTTCAGCTCATTATTTATTTCCCTTTTCGGTATTTATATCATTTGTAACCGTTATCGCCTTGATGCAAAATCGCCTCGGAAAATTGATTCTTATCATTTTAGTTGCTCTTTTTTTACATCGTATATTTTTCATCGAACCGTTTCCACCTTCCTCGAATCGTTCCATTTCGAAAGTAGATACGATTGTAGAAAAGTTGCATGAACAAAACCTCTATAATAAGAGTACGCCCCTTGCAATTGTTGCTGTTATGGATCGTGAGGTTCATGTTCCCCAGGCAGACGATTATCACTTCTTTTATCGAATCGATGGTTATAATGCTTTAGATATCAGTGAATATTCAAAAGCAGAAATGCTTATCATTTTTGTTGAAGATCCAACATTTGATTGGGAACATTGGTCAACTTGGGAAATTGATCAATTTGGCTCAAGATCAGTTTATAAAGTATTTTCTATCGACGGAATTAAGGCTATTCTTTACACACATTAAACCTATTGAATACAAAACTTTATGGATAAAACCTATATCATAGCAACGCATAATTTTGCATTTGGTACATCTCAAGCATTAAAAAAATACTTTGAAAGACACAAAATTACTCATTTATTTATTCAGCATGAGTTGATGGCAAACCCATTGACATGGTTTTTAGGGATGGCTGATACATTTTGGAAAGTACTCCAAAATAAGGAACATTTTGATGTTTTTATTGGCTCAAATCGATTGAATGCATTCGTGGGAATTTGGCTAAAAAAAGTTGGAAAAGTATCAAAAGTAGTTTACTTCTCTCCTGATTGGGTGGAGGATCGTCATTCAAATAAAGTTTTGAATTACTTGTATCAATGGCTTGATTATTTTTGCGTGAAGCATTCAGATGTTGTCTGGGATTCTTCGGCCTATATGAAGGTTGACCGAATGATGCAAGAGCGCTTGAAGCGTGGCTACGAAAGTCTTTTCATGAAAAAACACATTCAAGTTCCAGATGGAACAGATCCGTGTGACATCCTTCCATTTAATAAAATCAGTCGAAATAAGATTGGTTTTGTAGGTCACATCAAGGATGGACTTGGATTGGAGATGATGATGCGGTCGTTTCGAAATGTATATCAAAAAAATCCGAATGTTCATTTGGTTGTTATCGGGAGCGGCCCATTGCTCAAAAAACTAAAACGCATGGGAAAAGATCTTCCTATAACCTTTACAGGATTTATGGGTGATATTACAAAAGTGTATAAAACACTTTCAGATTGTGCGTTTGCTCTAGCTCCCTACGAACACAATACCATAACTAAGTATACTGATCCTGGAAAAGTAAAAGTTTACTTCAGTATTGGATTACCGATAATTATATCTCGTGTCCCATTAATTTCAAAAGAGGTCAATCAAAAAAAATGCGGTATAGTTATTGATGACAACGAGCTTGAGCTTACCAACGCAATGCTAAAATTATTACAAGATGATAAACTACTTCGATCAATGAGGGTCAACGTTGTATTAATAAAAGATAAATACAGTTGGGATAATATATTTCAACGAGCACTCTTAAAAACGTTTAATATTAAATAAAAATTACGTTATATATATGATTGAAAAAATCGGTGAAGGCATAGAAAGACAGCTGAGGTCATTTGCTCAAAAATATAAGAGGAAAAAAGTTCTCGATGTTGGATGTGGTATGGGAAATTACACCTCAATTTTTGCTCAACATAATAATGTTACGGGGCTTGATTTGCAAAATGTCGTTGTTGATAAATATAAAAATTTTACTTTCGTTCAAGGAGATGCAACAAAAATGCCGTTTGCTGACAATACTTTTGACCTTGCAGTATCTTTTGATGTCATTGAGCATGTTCCAAAAGATATCCGAATGATTGAAGAATCATTTCGTGTATTAAAAAAATCAGGCCGCTTATATTTTGGAACGCCAAATAAATCCCGACTGACAAATACTCTTCTTCGCACCATAGGAAAAGAAAGAATATATCCTCTTAACTTGGGCGTTGATCCCGTTCTTGGGCCAACTATTCATATACGAGAATATACCGCAGACGAATTAACAAAAATACTTAAAAGTGTGGGATTTGTCAAAATAGTCATTACGTCATACTGGTTTGGACTGCCATTTATTCCATATGGCTTAGTTTCTACTCCACCATTTCTTCGAAAATATTGTCAATATTTATTTTTTGAGGGCCAAAAGCCTTGATTTTGCATTAATATATGAAAATCTGCTATATTTTTTCAAATTTTCACCACGCTCACATTACGGGACAAGCGGGAGTGATGAATAAACTCATCTTGAAAGCAAGTGAGAACAATCAAGTTTTTGTTATATCAAACACTCATCAAGCAGAGCAAATTACCAGAGACGGTGTCTCCTATTATCTCTATGATATGAGCAGCTCTATCTTGAAATTTATAGTAAGCACTATTCATATTGGGCGCATCCTAAGGAAAATTCGGCCAGACATCATTCATGTAAATGGTGCACTTATGTCTGTATATATTTCTTTTATTAATATTTTAGTTGGTTGTACTCAGGTCATACTTCTTTCCGAGACAATAGAAAACATTCCTCTAATCCTTAAATGGATGGCTATACTTTCATTTCGATCTCATCCCGCAATTTTTGTGACAAGTAATTACTTGAAGATGGAATTAATTTCTGCAGGTATTCCTGAAAGGAAAATACACCTCATACGAATTGGGCTTGGCCAAAAATTTATTGACGTTCAACAGAAAACAGAAGCCACAGATATTCTCTATTTTGGCGATAGCAACATCAATCGAGGATTTGATTTCATTGTTCATCTTGCTGAAGCTCTCCAAAAAAAGAAATTCACTATTTTACTCAGATATACGTTTGCTGAAGCAGATATATTGCTCAAAAGAGTATCTCTTCTCCCAAATGTATCGGTAAAAATATATCCCTACAAAGAGCCTCTAGAGCAATTACTCATGGTTTCGAAGTTAATCATTCTTCCCTTTCGATGGATGCTTATTCGACCTCCAATCTCAATTCTTGAAGCAATGGCATTGAGAAAATGTGTCATTACATCACTCATGAAAGGGAATGAGGAAATTATCGATCAGGGAAAAACGGGTTTTATGGTAGACTTTAAAAATAAAGAAAGGGTCATTTCCCTCATAAACAAACTTCTCGATAATCCGTCAGAGCGAAAAGTAATTGGCACAGAAGCTTCCAAAAAAATCCAAAAAATGTATTCAAAAAACGAGTATGAAAAAATCTTTCATACATATCATTTATTACTCAATACTCAATGAAAGAAAAAACGAGCCCTCAAAAACAAATTATTGATCTCTGTGAAAAAATTTATCCAAAAAAAATAACTTCAAATTCCTTGAAGATTCCAAGCTCTGATTCTGAACTTATTTATTTTGCTCAAAAAAATCGCCTCATTCATTTTCTTGCACTCACGTATCAATCGGATTCATTCTATTCACAATATGCAAAAGAGTTCCGTTCATATACTGATGCGATTATAAAATCGCTTCAAATTCTATCAAGAATCACTGATCTTTCTGAACTTCTTGTCATAAAAACAATTTCCTCATATCCCCACGATACAAGCGATCTTGATATTTTGGTAAAAAACCATCAAAAAGCCGAAGAAGTAAAAAAAATGATACAAGATAAACAAATTCATTTTCCATTCGATACAGATATTAATTTTAAAATTTCATGGACCGACTCCGAAGAAGTATCAAATACCTATATCTGGTCTCATGTGAAAAGGATTGAATTTAATGGAATGAAAATATTCGTCCCAAATCCAGAACTTGATGTCTTGATTCGAGTTGCACACATGCCATTTGAGCTTGCTGAAGTAAGACTTGGAGAACTTATGCATATTTATAATCAATCAAAAAACATTCGATGGGATGAATTGGAGAAAGAAGCACAAGATAACAATTGGGAAAAAACGTTTCACCATATAACGGCATTGCTCAATGAATTACACACTTTACTATATGATGAGCCTTGGCACGCAAAGCTCCAAAGAGGGAAAAAACAGAATAGTCCACTTCAGTTTCCCATTTCAGTGCCTTACTCAATTCTTGCACGGGCGGTTATTGAAAAGCGAGCGTGGAAGAAACTGTGGGGAGCGCGTTATATATTAAAAGACCGACTTGGATTATGAATCTTAAACAAACAGCACTCATTGTATTTTGTGGGATGGATGGGACGGGAAAAAGCACTTTAGCAATGAGTCTAAAAAAGCACCTCCATCAAAATAAAATTAAATCATCCTACACTCATGGACATACCTACACAACTGCTCAAAAATCATTTCGATCTGATGAACACACCGTTGAGAAATATCGACTCTTTTGGCGACTTCTGATTCCTTTTGCCTACCTTGACAATCTTTTAACGTATGCCCTTCAATACAGAAGTGCTCAAAGAAAAAATGTCATAATTTCAGATCGGTATTTTTATGACAAAGTTGTACGATTATTGTATTACAAAATATGTCCGCAATGGATTGCGTGCATTTATCTGAAACTCCTTCCTCGACCAGATTACGTATTTTTTTTAGATGTTTCTCCAGCAGTCGCAATAAAACGAAAAGGGGAATATAATAGGGCTGAGCATGAACGTTTTAGAAAACAATATCAATTTGCTGCAAAAGTCCTAAATGTGCCAATTATTGACACTTCTCAATCTATTGATTCGTGCCTATCAGAGATTATTACACACATAAAGAAATAAAAATTAACATTTACCACTTATATGAAAAAATTAACCGTTGGAGTAGTAGGGCTTGGATACTGGGGACCTAATTTAGTAAGAAATTTCACCGATCATGACAAGTTTTCTGTAACATGGGGGTGTGATTTAATAGATCAAAATCTTGATCGAGCCAAAAAAATACTTCCAACAATACAGGTTACAAAAGACTTCAATGAACTTCTCAATGACCCTCAACTTGATATGATAGCTATTGCAACATCACCCGAGACTCATGCATTGTTGGGGAAAAAAGTGTTGGAAAGCAAGAAGCATCTATGGATTGAAAAACCATTCACTACTTCCTTGCATGATGCGCAAGAGCTATTAGATTTAGCCAAAAAGAATAATCTTTACTTGCATGTTGATTTTCCTTTCATATTTTATGGTCCCGTTCTCAAAATGCAAGAGCTTCTTCAAAGCAATACCATTGGAGAACCGTCATATTACACCTCTTTTCGAACCAATCTCGGTCTTATTCAAAAAAATGTTGACGTCGTTTGGGATCTGGCACCACACGATCTTTCAATCTTGTTTCATTTATTTCCGAATAAAAAAATTGTGGACGTTCAAACAATTGGATCTACACCAATTTCAAACGGAAATACAAATCAGATCGCAAATTTGGTCGTCGAGTTTGAAAATAATTTCACTGCATATATTCACCTCAGTTGGCTTTCTCCGGTAAAATTACGACTGATTACCTTAGGAGGTCAAAAGAAAATGATTTTATTTGATGATATCAGTCCTTCTGAAAAAATTAAAATTTATGACAAAAGCATCCAGATAGAACGAAATGACGTCACCCCATTTAAACCAGTGTATCGAACTGGCGATGTGCTTGTTCCTACT
>PCVM01000003.1:3187-4241 GCA_002796045.1 Candidatus Roizmanbacteria bacterium CG11_big_fil_rev_8_21_14_0_20_36_8 | reverse complement strand
ATATTTTAAAGCCGCCAAACCATTTTTTTTTCGCTCATCATTTAATAAAGCGGTATACTCTTTTACATCAAATAAGGAATCGTGCTCTTTTGTAAAATCATCTGTCGTATCGCGCCAATTCTTATCATATGACCCTAGTTGTTTTTCAAAAGGAATGTAATATTTAATGTCTTGAAATGATACAAGGCCTATTTGTCTAGTATCCATACTAATTTTACGATTGTCCCCCAGCACAAAAACCTTACCATCTGGGACTTTAACAGGTTGACAATCTTTAACCTCTTTAGATCCGTACGTCGATCTTGGCTTGAGAATATATGACTCTTTTATCTTTTTACCATTTACGTAGACGTATCCATTTTCAATAAGAACTGTGTCACCTGGCAATCCAACAGCTCTTTTTACAAAACCAGTGGCATCTTTTTCCTGTCTTTTCAATTCTTCGTGAGTTTTTTTATTTTCAAAAACAACCACATCTCCGTGCTGAATTGTTTGTGGAATATATTTTTGCAATTTAGCATTTGAGTAATATCTTTGAAATGAGATAACTCCTTCTTCTGGAAATGTAGGCAACATTGAGGCGCCCGACACAGGGACGCGAACAGTAAAAATTCCAACAATCTGAAGAAAGTACCAAATTGCAATAATAATTCCCGTTAGAAAACTTATCCTTAAAACAAAAAGAATTGTTTTTAATGGCCAAATAAAGATTTGATATAGAAGTGACTGGCTTTTTCGGGGCATATGGTATATTTTAACCTATGATTGGTCGGAACAATACTATTGATTTTTTACGTGCATTGGCAGTTGTTCTGATGATATTTATTCATGTATCCGCGTTTAGACTAAATAATGAAGGTGTAAAATTCCTATGGGATTATACTCATATCGTGGTCCCGCTTTTTGTTTTTTGCTCAGGATATGTTTTTTTTAAAAATAAAAACAAAAATAAATTAACTATTTCATATTTAAAAAAAAGAATTTTAAGGCTGATTGTTCCTTACTACACATATCTGGTGATATTGTTTTTATTCTTGTGGAATCGCACAGGCGT
>PCVM01000003.1:0-3172 GCA_002796045.1 Candidatus Roizmanbacteria bacterium CG11_big_fil_rev_8_21_14_0_20_36_8 | reverse complement strand
GTCTTTTTCAAAGATGGTAAATAAGTTTCTACTAATTGGTGATCGTGATTTGGACTGGCTGGTCGTATTATTCCTTTCATTTATTATCATCTTGCCGATAATAAAGAATGTATTTAATAATCCAAAAAGTCATAAAATCGCTGCGGTCTTGGCAATTATAATTCCAAGTATTTTTCTCTTTTATATTCCAGACGTTCCAATGAGAGTCGCCATGTCTATTCCTTGGACTTCTTTTCTGACCTTTACCTTTTTGCTTTCAAAATATGAAGATAAAAGATGGTTTACGATTATAACTCTCGGATCGGCATTAGTGCTATTTTTTCTATCTCGCCAATACTTAATTTCTATCAATCACTCTTTAGTTTTTACAGAAAATAAATATCCACCAAATATATATTACCTTTCCTACGGGGTATTCTGGACGACTGTTTTATATTATCTTTACTCATTTCTACAACAAAAAGAGCTTATTGCAACTTGGTTGCAAAAGGTAATAATATTTTTTAGTTTAAATTCGTATTACTTGTTTTTCATACATTTTCTATATGTCATAATGCTAAAAGATATAGCTTTGATTAAATCTTTGTCTGTGTGGAGTTTTTTGGGCGTGGTGCTGAGTTTTACAATTGCCACCCAGCTTAGCTTTAATTATCTACGCTCAACATTGAAAAGGGGTCCAATTATCTGAAGATTGGCAGGAGCCCGTAAATTGAACCTATCTTTAAACTCCGCAGCTGAAAAGCTTTGGCCGTTTACCGTTATATTTGTCGATTTACCACTACCAAAATCAGCAGAAACTGAGATGTTTAAAATGCTATCAATTGGAGTCCCTCCCTTTTTCCGAAGCTCTTCTTTTACCTTATCAAAGCTCCAAGTCTCTTTACCAGCCGGATTTGGTTTATCTACTTGGTATAGATACTCAGCAGTGCCAGAATCTCTTTTGACCAACATAAGGGTATTCACAATGTCAACAACCTCTTCTGACTTTAACCAAGCCGTGTTCGAATAGGCGCTTCTTGCACCCCAGTCGCAGTAAAACCATGGCGACTCCTTGTCATATGCCCTGTCATTCAGTTCGCCAAAACTTCCAGGATTTCCATCGCGGCCGTCAAACTTACCGATATTTAATATGTATCCACCATGAGTCGATGCGTATTCTGTAAAGCCAGGATCTCCACCATCAATCATAACCCAACCCGCAGTCTCTCTTACTGCCTGCTCCCAGTTGCCACCTTTTTCATCATTTTTAAACACTTGGCAGCCTTCAGTAGTGCAAATACTAGGGTCTACTCCTTTTTTTTCAGCACGTATTTTATAGCTCAATGCATATGTCCTTGCCGCAACAGCTTGCGCTTTAAGCGCTGCCATTCCCCCTTCGTCTCCCCAACTATTTGGAACTTCATATATTCTTTTTACATAGTCTTCAATAGTACCCGACCATCCAGTATTTGTGTTTATCGAGGTATTTTGGTCATAATCCTTTCTCAAAGACATATTTGGATAGTATTCTGCCAGTATCTGTTCTTCATTTTGACCAGCCTTAGCCCTTCCAAAAGCCCCATATTGATTTAAACCATTCCTATGTGGTGCCCCGTATGTAAAAAATGCAATTGCTGAAGAAAATCCTGGATCAACCCCTCGATCGTCCGAGCAGCCTCGTGCTGAAGTTCCGGCAGAACGAGGAATGTTTAAGCTGGCTATTCTCTGAGCTAGAATCTCTTGCTGTCTGGCAGACAAACTCACAATCTCTGACTTAAGACTCTGTTCGTATTCCTTTGCACTTAATACCTCACCAAAAAGAAAAGTTGATTGCTTGTCAATTTGAGCCTTAATTGGCTCTAGACGAGATTTCTCATCTTCAAGCTTCACTTTCTTTTTCTCAATATCTTGAACCTGCAAAACAACCCGAACTATCATCGTCCTATCATCATTAAGTAGATTCTGTTGATAGGTAAACTGTTTAAGAAGAGTAGATAAATTATCAGAAAGAATTACCTGAAGAAGCGCGTCTTTAGACCTTCCCTTATGTTTGTAAAATGATGCGACGCGACTGTCGAGTATTTTTTTTTGTTGTATTAACATCGCTTCACCCTTTGAAATATCTTTCTCTTTCTCAATTATATTATTCTCAATTGCTGAAACCTGAGATTTGATTTGATCTAGTTGTGTTGTTAGTCCAGCCAACTGCTTTTCATTATTTGCTGTTGCGGCCTCAGAAGACGAAAGCGATTTCTGTAGCTCTTCAAGCTTTGCAGAAATATCTCCAAGCTCGTCAGCCGAAACCCCAATTTGAAATGGCAGAAAAGTCAAAAGATAAAATATTACCAGAGTTAAAAGAAGGAGTCTCTTCATGTATATTATTATATCTGATGCTGTGCTCTATTGTGTATACTTAAACTCATATGAGGATATTGGCATCTGTATTTATTTTTATTGTAGTTTTTTTATCTTTCCAAACCCCGATACATGCTGCAATAGATTGCAGGGTCCAGCGTTGTGCGGAGTGCGATGAGTGTGGCTATTGCTATACGACAGGTGTGCAGCCCGATGGGTGGGATTCTTGTAGAAAATGCTTATATCCTGACGTTAATACTGCCGCCACTGATAATGAGACTCTTAGAATAATAACAGATATATCAGACCCTGCTCTTTTGGTTCTGCCTGAAAATCGGCGGACAATAAATAAGGCGGTTCCTCCAGCAGCTGGAAAATACTACACTCAGTTAGGTTGCATTGACACGAATTTAGCATCTTTTTCTGATCCTTCGGCATCAGGAGGAGTTCTAAACTTCCTTCTCGGGTCTCTAATATTTCCAAGTGTTGGAGTGCTTACGTTTTTAGCCCTTATCTATGGATCATTTCTTTTAATAACCGCCCAAGGAGAACAGATGAAAATAGAAAAAGGAAAAAGGGTCATATCTGGCGCCATAATTGGTCTAGTTTTCACATTTGGATCAATACTACTTGTAACAACGATCGGCGGAGACATTTTAAGAATTCCGGGAATTGGTAGAAGTGATGAGATTGTAATTGACGCTGCTGGTTCTATTGGGAAAATAACCGAAACGAATGAGTTCGTTTATGTTGACGCAAACGTAATGGTAAATGGAACTTTTGTTAAAAAACTAAGCGCTATCACTGGGAATATAGACACTGTCAATAGAGAGCCAAG
>PCVM01000017.1:10596-16394 GCA_002796045.1 Candidatus Roizmanbacteria bacterium CG11_big_fil_rev_8_21_14_0_20_36_8 | reverse complement strand
AGGGCATTACCCCACCTTTCGGTGAGCTATTTCCTACCTAGGGGCAAGTTCCTGCGTATTACTCAGCCGTCCGCCGCTTCCCATCTGGAGCAAGCTCCATCAAGGCAACGCTCGACTTGCATATCTCAGGCGCACTGCTAGCATTCATCCTGAGCCAGGATCAAACTCTTAAAAAAATAGATTTCTTAAAAAGTTGATCTATTAAAGGTTCAGATCTCCCATTGATCTTAAATAAATAAAACCAGATGGAAGAATTGAATGTTTGATTGAAAGTACTCGATACGTTCACAAAGATCGATCGAGACTACTTCCTAACCCGATTACTAAACTAAAAAAACGTATTTTCAATGTGCGTGCCCGGGATATAACAGAATATATATCCTGTCATTCACAGGCGGACAACTATTGTAGTCAACCACCCTTCGAATGTCAAGCCAATCGCATGGTTATTAATTAGTAAGATTTGATGCTTATTTGATGAAGTTTATCCTGATCCAAATCTAGCTTCATGATGCCAAGGATTGTAGCGTCCTCATACTGTTCGACTACATAAGTATCAATTTCCAACTCTTGCTTAAAATATTTCGAAAGACCTGGAATTTTTGCCATTTTTCCAGCTAAAGCAATTCCATTTTTAAAAATTGCATCTGCAATCTCTGGTTGTGATCCTTCAATCAGCTCTTTAGTTGCATCAACGATATGATGGAACTGGCTTATGATAGCTTCGCGTACATCTGATGATTTTAGCTTTATAGATTTTGGGAGTCCATTTTCAAGTGATTTTCCACGTACTAAAATTGTTGTATCTTCAGTTTCGAAATTCAGAAGTTTTATTTTTAGATCCTCGCAAGTATTTTCTCCAATAACTAGCCCATATTTAAGATACGTATAATTACCAATAATTTTATTCATATTTTCGCCAGCTGTTCTTAAGACTTTTTGTGTGACTACCCCCCCACCGCTGACGACACTGATTTCGATAAGTCCCCCACCCAAATCCATTACTAACTGCGGCTCATGTGAAAAAATATTAAAACCACATCCTGATGCCGTTGCAAGAGCACGATCGACTATTGTCACTTGAGTGCATCCTGATTTTTGCAAAGCCTCTTCCACAGCCTTTCTTTCGATTTCTGTAGCAATTGACGGGGTGCAAGCAATTCCATGAATTGGCGGTTTTAAAAGTGCAAATTCCGCCAGGTATGGTTGAACAGAAGTCGCTATAGCGTGTCGAAGATAAGCGACTTCCGCATCAAAGTCAGCTAATATCCCATGATCGATTGGTCTTGTCACACTGATGAAATCAGGAGTTTTACCTTGAATGCTTTTGGCCTCATCACCGTAAAAAATATATTCTTTTGCACGTGAATTATACCCAAGATATGATGGCTCTCGATATACAATACCCTTTTTCTTAACTCCAAGTCTTGTATTTGTAGTACCTAGATCAAAATATGCTTTGAATGGGTCAAAAAAAGGAATACGCGCCTGTCTAAGTTTCGCTATAATGTCCATATGCAAAAAGTATTTAAATTATTTGAAAATCCTTTCATTCTTATTAAATTAATTCGAATCGCTTTCATTATCCTGTTCATCACTGTTCCATTGGTAATGAGTTCAAAAACTTCAGAGATATTTGAATTCAACAAAATGATGATAATATACTTTGGGACTACTCTCGTCACTCCATTATTTCTAATTCATTATATATTACATAAACCCAAATTAGTAATCTCGAAGTTATTTATTCCTCTTACTCTTTTTTTAGCAGTAGTTGCAATTTCAACATTATTCTCAATCGACATACACACTTCAGTATATGGGTACTATGGTCGTTGGAACGGTGGATTATTTTCAATATTATCATATCTTTTACTATTTTTTGTTTTTTTACAAACACATAAAATCTCAGATATTAAATTATTATTCAAGATTTCAGTTATTACATCTGCCATTGTCCTGATTTGGGGGTTGTTTTCCAAATTTGGAATTGATTTTTCCTGCTTCATTTTTACAGGTGACATTGCAAATTCTTGTTGGACCGATCAGTTCCAACCAGGTATTCGAATATTTTCGACACTTGGCCAACCAAACTGGCTTGGTACATACCTGTCGATTCATTTTTTTATGGCCGGATATTTCGCTTATGAGGCATTTTTAAGACATCAAAACAGTATTCAAAATTTTTTCTCAATCTATCTATTACTAAATTTGATTGTAATAGTTTTTACCAAATCAAGATCTTCATTATTAGCTGTATTTATTTCAATATCAATTGGTTTAATTTTATATTTCACTCAAAAGTTAAAATCTAGAACTCGTTTTGCTGCCAGAGCAATTTTAATTGCAGTATTATCGTTCATTATAATGGTTGGCACATTCACAGTTAGTAGAAGTATTTTTCAGAAAAATGTACCACAAAACCTTGTTATAACAGATTCAATGACTATTCGTTCAATCGTATGGGAAGGTGCGATTGTACTCGGAAATATGTATCCAATACTTGGGACTGGCCCTGAAACATTTGCTTATTCTTATTACTTTACAAAACCGGCTTCTCACAATATGACGTCCGAGTGGGACTTTGTTTACAATAAAGCCCATAATGAATTTTTGAATTATCTTGCCACGACTGGTTATTTAGGATTGATCTCGTATATTTTTGTTATTGGTACAGTTATTGTGATATTCATGAAACAAATAAATAAATCCAAAAAAAATAGCGATAGCATATTTATATTTACTTGTTTTCTTTCATTTACTAGTATATTGGTTACAAATTTTTTTGGTTTTTCTACTTCAATGGCTCAACTGTTATTTTATATGTTGCCTGCTGTGTCGATAATTTTTTATCAAAAAATTGAGCAAGATCCGAAATTGATTAATAAATCTTCACTTCTGAATATACGTAGCAAGTTTTATATTTCGACGGTAGCAATAGTTACAATGTTGTCATTATTTCAAATTATTCAATATTACAAAGCGGATAGAATTTACGCAGTAGGAAAGGGTAATGTCCAAAGTGGTGACTACAAAGCAGCTTCAGTTAATTTCAATAAAGCGCTTAGTTTACGTTTTGAACATGTGTACGAAGATGCATTATCCTCATCTTTGGCACATCTCGCATTTCTGGTTTCTTTTGAAGATAAATCCAATGCATTAAAGTTGATAGATTCATCAAAATCATACAATGCGCATACCTTGAAAGTTGCCCCTTTGAACTATTCATACTGGAGAACTCGTGCTAAAAATTATTACTTATATTTTCAGGTCGATCAGAATCCTGGCAATCTCAGACAAAGTGTTGACAGTATGAAATATTTTCTTCAGTATGCAAAAACCGACGCAACTTCGTACTACATGACAGCATTATTTTCTTCTCTAGTTTACAATGAGACAGGGCTAACTTCAGATAAAGATGATGCGATTAAGTATGCGAGCAAGGCCATTGAGTTAAGACCGGACTACATTGAAGCGAGGACGCTACTTGATAGTTTAAGTGTGAAGTAATTCTTCGGTTAATTATCTTAAATATTTAATCATTAAAAAACCTGGCATTTCTGCCAGGTTTTTCAAAAGGAATATAAAAATTTAGTTTACTGCTACACCAGCAAAATTGAATACCTCGTATACTGTGTTATTATTTCCCCCATCGCTTCCAACTTTAGCTGCATTCGAAGTAGATTCCAGTCTTGTGTAGATTTTGTATCTTGCACCTGGGTCATAGTTCAATCTATACAAACCAACGCTGTTTCCGATAGCTCCAGCGCTATTAACAAAAGTTATGTTTGAACGATTACTTGGATCAACCGGAACAGTATTTAAGTAATTACAAAGATTAGCTTGTGTCCAATTAGCATTTGCTGCACATGAATTTGCTGCAGCAGTTCTTGAATCAACTGTATTGTTAGATGGGAAATTTACTCCATCATTGATCATCCCTTCAATAGCTGATTGCAAAGTACTAAGATCTTTTAACCTTTTTGTGTCGCGGGATTTTTTTTGAGCCTCTGCCGGATTCATATTCAGAAGGAGGGTTGTAGCTAATACTCCAATAATTCCGATTACGATCAGTAGCTCCACAAGCGTAAAAGCTTTTTCAGTTAATTTTTTCATAAGTTAAATAATAATAATAATAATAATAAATTTATCTCTATGCTATTACTTTAGATCATTTAAATATACTTTGTCAAGTGTATTTACTGCATTGATCCCGTAAGGGTGAAAATTGGTGAAATGATCGCCATCACCAAAAATCCCACTGATAATCCAAGGAAAATTAATATCAATGGCTCAATAAGCGTCAACATGCCCTTAATTGCCATTTCAGACTCTGTTTGGAAATACTCTGCGAGTTTCAAAAGTGTTTCATCAAGATGTCCAGTTTGTTCGCCGACTATTGTCATTTGTACCAATGATTCGGGAAATATTGGCTCTGTTGTCATCGCGGTACCAATAGATATGCCACGCTCTACTTTTTTTGTAATTCTTTCAAATGCTTTCTTAAACAAAATATTTGAATTTACATCTTTTACAATTAGTAAACTGTCAAGTATTGGCACGCCCGAAGATATGAGAATTGACATAGTGCGAGTTGCATCGACGAGGCCTGCAGTTTTGACAATATTACCTAAAACTGGAAGTTTAAATACATAGGTATCTATTAATACCTTCCCCTTTTCAGTTTTGGCTGCTCTTGACAAGGCAATAATAAATGCAATGATTCCAATTAAGACCCACACCCAATTTGCTTCCATAAAATTTGATACCGCCATTATGTTCTGAGTGCTTTTTGGTAACTCCACTTGGAAGTTATCATAAAGACTTAATAATTTTGGCATAACAAAGGTGAACATTATAAACATCATTGAAACCATAGCAAGTATAATTACAGTAGGATAAATCAAAGCATTTCGGATTTTTTGTTGAAATGCTCGTTGACTCTCTAAGTGTTCGGCGAGTTTTCCAAGAATTTGGTCTAATTTTCCAGAAGCCTCACCTGATCTAACTAATGCTACATAGAAATGTGAAAATTGCTTCGGGTATTTAGTTAACGACTGAGAAAAAGTCTTCCCATCGCGTAAATTTTTATCAATCTCAGTTAACATATTGCTCAGTGCAGGTTTTGCGACTTGTTTTTTTATGATACTGATTGAATCTATTAGAGTGAGTCCCGCATTCAGCATGATTGCAAATTGACGAGTCATATATGTAACATCTTGAAAGGCTACTTTATTAAACATCGAGTTTAATCCCTTAAGTGGTGAGGGTTTTTTTTCGCGAATATCAATCGGAAAAAGCTTATTGAGTTTTAAAGACTCGGCAACTTCCTTCGGTGATCCAGCTTCAAGTTCACCCTTTACTTTTTCAGTATTTCGAAGAGCTGTGTATTGGTATATCATGGGAACTTATTGAACAAATTTCTCGATTTCCTTTTTACGAACTGCATATGCAAAAACGTCCTCTCGAGATATCATGTTTTGCTTATAAAGTTTTGACAAATATTTTTCAAAGAGAATTAGTCCTTGATCCTCCTGAGTTTCTAGTACGTTATCAATCATGAAAGTTTTTCCATCACGAATTAGTGATGCTACCGCAGGTTGATTGATTAAAATCTCAAGACAAGGCACTCTTCCATCACGATTTATATTTGGAATAAGTCGTTGATAAATTATTGCTGAAAGAACAGTTGATAATTGAGTACGAATTTGACCTTGTTGAGAAGCTGGAAACACATCAATCATGCGATTGATTGCTTCAGGCGTACTGTTTGTATGAAGAGTTGAAAAAACAAGATG
>PCVM01000017.1:9256-10590 GCA_002796045.1 Candidatus Roizmanbacteria bacterium CG11_big_fil_rev_8_21_14_0_20_36_8 | reverse complement strand
CTCGGCAATTGTAAGTGCGGCTTGAACCGTCTCTTGATCTCGCATCTCCCCGATCAAAACAATATCTGGGTCTTCACGAAGTACTGATCTCAGCGCTTTTCCCCACGAATGCGTGTCAGAGTGAAGTTCACGCTGAGAAAAAATTGATTTTTTTGGCGTATATACATACTCTATCGGATCTTCAATTGTTATAACGTGCCTGCTTGTATTGATGTTTATTTCTTCAATTAAGGCTGCAATAGTAGTTGACTTTCCATCGCCTGTAGGTCCTGTTAAAAGAACTAAACCTTCCTGTAGAGTAGTAAAACGATGTAAAGTAGAAGGGAGGTTCAACTGTTCGAGTGTTTTGATGTCAGTTGGAATAAGTCGAAATGCAGCAGCATGGCCACCTTTCATAAAGTAATAATTTATACGCATGCGAGTAGATTTCCAATCGTATCCGAAATCAATTTCGAGATTAGTTTCAAACTCATCCTTTTGAGGTGGAGTCAAAAGTCCCGATAGTATTTTTTGAGTGTCTATTTTTGATAGGATCTCAGATTGACCTATCTCTTTCAATTCGCCATGAACTCGCAGTGTTGGGCGATATCCTGGAACAATATGTATGTCTGACGCACCCTGTTTTATTGCAGCGTCAAATACTTGGCCGATTTCAATTTGTGTCATATTTTCATTATGACATATTATTCAGATTCTGTGACGCGGATTACTTCCTCAAGAGTTGTTAAGCCTTGCAGCACTTTAAGAAATCCATCCTGCTTCATCAGAGCCATTCCTTCGCTCTGCGCCTGAGTTACAATTGCTTGAGAAGAAGCCTCTTTTAAAATTAGGTCGTTAATTGCTGGGGAGGCTTTAAGAATCTCAAAAATTCCTATTCTTCCTTTGTAGCCTGAATTATTACATTCGTCACATTTTTTTCCACGTGTAAGCATTATTGGTGCCCCATCTTTGTATTGTTTTGGAAGAACGTCTCCAAGCTCCTTCCTAATCTTTTCCTGAACTTCAGGAGGTGCTTCATACTGTTCTTTGCAGTTTTCACACACCTTTCTAACAATTCTTTGAGCCATAGCTATACTCAGAACAGACGCGATAAGAAAGGGTTCTCCACCAAGATCGGTTAAACGAGGAATCGCAGTTGCTGCATCATTTGTATGCAAGGTAGAAAACACTAAATGACCAGTCAGCGCAGCTTGAATTGCCAATTGAGTAGTTTCCTTATCACGAATTTCTCCAACAAGAATAATATTTGGATCTTGTCGCAAAAAAGATTTCAATCCACTACCAAAAGTGAGTCCCGCTTGCGCATTTATTTGAACCTGATTGATTCCTTCAAT
>PCVM01000017.1:9054-9201 GCA_002796045.1 Candidatus Roizmanbacteria bacterium CG11_big_fil_rev_8_21_14_0_20_36_8 | reverse complement strand
TTATCCAAAACCGAATAAAGAGTTGTTGTTTTACCAGAGCCTGTTGGACCTGTCACGAGTACAATTCCGTAAGATCTTGAAATCCCATCTTCAAATCGCTTAAGCTGAGTCCCTGTTAATCCAAGATCAAGAAGAGAAGGCATTCCC
>PCVM01000017.1:8813-9042 GCA_002796045.1 Candidatus Roizmanbacteria bacterium CG11_big_fil_rev_8_21_14_0_20_36_8 | reverse complement strand
AGTAACCGCATAACGATTTTTTCACCATTGACGGTAGGAAGTGTGGAAACACGAAGATCGACTTCCTCTTCCTGATTCTTGTAATTAAAACGGCCGTCTTGCGGAACTCTTCTTTCATCAATTTTCATCTCAGATAGAATTTTTACTCGTGAAACTAGCGACTCATGGATACTTGAAGGAAGTGATAGTTTTTCCTGTAAAATTCCGTCAATTCTATAACGCACACGTG
>PCVM01000017.1:8462-8604 GCA_002796045.1 Candidatus Roizmanbacteria bacterium CG11_big_fil_rev_8_21_14_0_20_36_8 | reverse complement strand
ATTATCTGAGCGATATCTGATGAATCCGCAAGCGCCAATACTGACCTTACGCCAGCCTTCATTTCGATAAAATCCTGAAGGCTTACATTTAACGGGTCGCTAGTTGCCACATACAACACTTTGTTTTTGTCATCGTACATAT
>PCVM01000017.1:1153-8322 GCA_002796045.1 Candidatus Roizmanbacteria bacterium CG11_big_fil_rev_8_21_14_0_20_36_8 | reverse complement strand
TTGGTATACTGAAGGAGGTACTGATCGATTGGCATTTCTTTTTTAAGTGAGCCGACCTCATGTTGAGTTGCTTGTTGTTTAGTTATGATTCCTTTTACAACAAGTTTGTCAAGAAATTCTTTCGGTTGTATACCCATATATTCACTATAGAAGATTTAATAGAAAATTCAAACACATTTAACAAATATGGACGATATACCATTAATTATCAGTCACAATCCTGACGACGATTGCATTGAGATTATCTGTAAGTTATTACATCTAGACAAGTCGCTTTTTGCTCATGCTGTTAAGATAAGACCGCAAACTTCTAGGATTACTCTTGATCAGATTAGAGAACTCAAAACGAGCCTTTATGTGACAAGATCCAAAAAACAAATTGTAATCTTTGAAAGATTCGAAACGGCTACACTCGAAGCTCAAAATGCAATGTTGAAATTACTTGAAGACACGCTTGGAAATAATACTTATTATTTATGCACTACGGAAGTGTATTCGATAATTGATACAATTCGATCGCGCTGTAGAGTCGTTACTTCACCAACTTCTTGCATTGACTCTTTCAAAAAATTAACCTCAATTGATGACTTATTAAATCTAAAAATTAACGCTCTCTCGCTAAAAAATTATCAAATACCCAAAAGGGATGATGCAGTTCTAACATTTAGAAATTTAATCGAAGAACTTAAACGATACTATGTCAGTGGATCTTTATGGTCAGTAAAATCTGCTCGACTCGCTGTACAGTTATATTCACTTTTATTAAAAAATAATATTAACCCACAGCTCGCAATCGATCATTGGATAATTTCAACTTTAAAATTTATTGATAAAGATACCGTCAAATCTTAAAAAGTACTATAATGTTTTTTATGTCAATTGATAATTTCTCAAAAAATAAATCTGCTTTCACCTATATTGAGTTATTGATTGTTGTAACAGTAATTCTCGTTATGAGTGGAGTTGGAATGGTTTCATTTTCATCATTTTCTCAGAAATCCAGAGATAATAGACGAAGAACAGATATTGAAATGATTAGAAACGCTTTAAATCTTTATTACTCAAATCAAGTTGGTGGTTTTTATCCAACTTCATTAAACGTCTTGGTAAATGAAGGCTATTTAGATCAAAGACCAACTGATCCAATCAATAGACCGGGAGGTTATGGTTATTTGCCTCTTCCTTTAACTTGTACAAATACTCCAAATAATTTTTGTACAAGTTATAGAATCGACACTGTTTTTGAAGTTGATGATAGCACATATACTGTTAGACCTGAAAATATTGACTCTCTACAATGATTAATTTAAAAAAACGCGGTTTCACACTTATCGAACTTTTGATTTCGATTACTGTAATTGTATTGTTCATGGGTATTAGTCTTTCAGTTTATCAGCAAACTGTATTTGAGAAGCGACTAACAGAGGACGCATCTCTAATGGTGTCAAAGATTGAGCAGGTCAAGCGGCGAACACTCTCTCGTGATATTTCGCCAAATTTTAATTGCTTAAATTTTGATTCATATGCTGTCGTTTTTAATCCTGCGGCAAATACATTTCAAGATCAATTTCATTGTGATGGCAACCCTCCTGTAATTATTGGAACTTATTTGCTAAATGGTTCAGAATATGAAAATATTACTGTAACCGAGACTATAAATTTCATTCCTCCAATAGCTGAACTTGCAGGCCCTATGCAGCTTATCACTTTAAGAAATAGTCAAATTACTAAATGTGTGGATATTATTGTCAACCAATTAGGACCGGTGAATTTAAGTGACCACTATGATTGTCCATAAAAAAAATGATGTCGCAGGCTTTTCAATCCTAGAAGTAATGATTTTTGCTTCGATAACGGCAGTTATTTTAGTCGCCGCAGTAGGATACACAGTCCAACTCGTTATTACTATGCAAAAAAATATTCATTCAGTTATTGCGACACATTACGTTGAAGAGGTTAAAGATTGGCTTGACGGCGAACGTGAAGAAAATTGGCAATTATTTCAAGAACAGGCGTCAAATACAGGTACTGTTTACTGTTTAAATGTAGAGTTGACTCTGGGAACTGCCTTCCCTTTACCTGTAGGCGCATGCACGACAGATGGGCTCACGCCAAATATCTATCAACGTACACTCACTCTTACAAAAGATACTCCTGATGATGAGACAGCAACTTCAGTATCTTCACTAATTCAAGTTTCATGGCAAGATCAAAGAATTGATTATGTTGAAAGATTAGATTCAACTTATACAGTATGGTAATAAACAACAGCAATAATAAAAAAGGCTTTACATTAATTGAGATAATAATCGTTATTAGTGTTATCTCTATTTTATTACCTACAATATTTGCTACTGTTTATATGATAGTTCAACAGCAACTGAGAATTTATAGAATTACCGAAACTAAAAGACAGGGTGATTATGTTTCTACAGTTATGAAAGAATTAATTTCAAGAGAAGTAATCGGTTTTCAAGATGATGCCGGCTTACCACTCTGTTTTACATCTGGATCATCTGCTACCGCGGTTGATGGTTCAAATTTCAACTTTATAGCCTCTCCTGTTGCACCAAGTACCAATAATCAATTATTTGGCTTCATCAGAACTGGATCAACAATTCAGCTGGAGATAGGAACGGTCATAGCACCAGCAGCAATAACTACAGACCTAACAAACACGAGAGTGGCCGTAACTAATTTTATAATTGCTTGTAATAAAAAATCAGATTCCACATTACCATTGGTTGCTTATGAATTTGATATTCTTTTTATTGATAGCACTCCAACGAATTCAGAAGGTATTGTTTCTCTCCACTATCAATCAAAAGTGAAGATCAGACGAACCGCAAATTGATTTTTATAAGGATTTTCTGATACTCTAATAACATGGCAAATATATTTTCAATTGACATTAGTGAACAGTTTATTAGAGTTGCTGATTTAGAGTTAAAAAAAGACAAAATTGAATTATTTTCACTTGGTTACGACTCTGCAGCACCTGATTTTTACACTAATTTAACGGAAAAATCTTCTCTTGATCAATCGAAAATTATCAGTCAGATTGTTGGACAATTAAACATTACCGCATCAAAGGCAAATGTTGTCATTCCTGATGCTTTTGCTTATTCGCAGTTGTTGCTCATGCCCGATCTTCCTGAGGAGGAAATTGTTAAATCTATAAGAATTCAAGCTGATGAATTTGTCCCTTTACCGATTGACGATGTTTATATCGATCTTGAAGTTATAACAAAACTTAAAAATGGTAAATTATTGATAATATTTGTTGCATCTCAAAAGAAAATTGTAGATCATATATATAACACTTTAGAACTCGCAAATATTGAAGGAGTCTCACTTGAGAATGACCTTAGTGCAGTAGGAAGGTTTTTTACTGAAGTATTTACATTCATCAAAGAGCCTTCTCTTGTCGTCAATTTTGGTTATTCAGGAAGTACTTTTGGAATTGTTAATCCGCCATTTCCATTCTACCAGGTTACGAGATCGTCTAGAATTGGTTTTGACATAATTCTTCGAGATCTAATAGCAAATTCGAGTATGGATAAATCTCAAGCAATTGAGGCTTTGAAAACAATTGGTCTAGGAAAAGATGGTAGCGTAAATATTTATGCCATTATCTTTCCTGTTCTTAGTGAATTTTATTCCGAAATTGAAAAAACTATTTTGCTCGCAAAACAGAAATATAACATTAATATTAAAAATATTTACTTATATAATTATGATCAATCAATAAGATTGTTAAATGAAGGTATACAAGGAAAGGTATCAGTTGCAACCCAAGCAACTCCGATTGCTAATATTTTAAAACCAAATGCCATTACACAATCTTTTAAGGCGAATCTAACTTCATTTATTCCTGTAATTGCAACACACTTAAGATGAAATCCCATGTTAATCTATTTTCACAAAGAGGTAAAAATCAAACTATTGATAAGTATTTATCAATAACATATAAGTCCACACTTAGTTTATTTGCAGTATTTATTTTTTTGATCATAATTATCGGCGGTTATTACACCTATATTCAATCAAGATTAGCTGAACTTTCAAAAATTGAACAAACATATAATAAATATTTATTGGTAAATAAGGAGTTTAGCAATAATTTACATGAATTTGTTTTTAAATACCAATTATTAAAATCGTATTTATTGACAGATTTAGGAGGATCTAAACACTTTTTTGAACTGATTCAAATACTTAAATTACGGTCTGCAGATGATAATCTAATATCATTTGATCTGAAACTTGGCGGTGAAATCACTTTTACTCTATTATTCGATTCGTTTGAAGAGTCAACAGATTTTTTGAAATTTGTAGAAAATCCAGAGATGTTGGTTCTATTTGACGATCTACAATTAAATACGTTTGAGATTGATTTCAACTCAAATTCAAATTCAAGATCATACGAATTAACATTTAAGGGGATCATAAAAGATGGACAAAAAAACCAACAGCCTTCAGCTGATGAAGAGCTTGCTATCTAAAAAATTAATTATTCCAATTTTATTATTTGGAATAATAGACGTATTTCTTTTGGCAGTTCTGATTTACTTTAGCTTCAAAACTTTTGGCGTTCAAACTGAATATGTTTCAAGTTTGGCTAATATCGAAAGCATAAAAAGTTCTGTATTATTAATTAAAAATAATAAAAAACTTTTAAATAAAGAACTGAAAGTTTATATCGACTTGCTCGATAATCTAATTCCAGACACTGAGTCATATTTTCGAGTAATCGATGCGCTTGAACAGCTTGAAAAAGCTCATAACGTCAATGTTGAATCATATAGTATCAATCTCCAACAAACTACTGAAGAGAAAATGTCTCTTGAGTTGGCGATACAAGGCAGTAAAGAAGATATCGAAAGTCTTATTGGTTCCTATCAATTTATTAGCGGAAGACTTATTACGAATGACGCTCTTAACATAAATCTCAAAGAATCAAACTCAATCTCTTTTCCGATTAGTCTTTATCATAAAAAATATGAAAATGTTGAATCGGAAGAAACTGTAATAATTTCCAAAGAAGATATTGATTTTCTCGACCAAATACTTAGTGAGCAATGATAATATTATTCAAAAATAATATTCTTCGTACTTTTTACTAATCTTGTCAAGCCATCAGACATTGTTGCTCCGCGACTTTTCCAATAAGAAAAACGCTCTTTATTGATAGTAATATTATCGCTTTTTAGAAGTGGATCGTATAGGCCAATTTTTTCAATATATGTACCGTCCCGTTTGCTTCTTTTATCAAGTGACACAATACGGTAAAAAGGTTGTTTCTTTTTTCCAAATCTCATCAATCTAAGTGTTACTGCCATATTTATTTTTCAATTCAAAGAACAATTATAGTACATGTTGTTAGAAAATAAAAGCTTAAATCATTCACTGCCCAGTTAAAGCTTTTATTGCATCACTAGCTGCTAATTCTTCAGCTTGTTTCTTTGACTTCCCAAATCCTGTTCCGACTAATTTTTTTTTAACGAGAACCTTGACGTAAAATTCTTTGTTATGTTCTGGTCCTTTAGAAAAAATTAATTCGTATTCAGGCAGTTGCTTAAATTTCAATTGAGTATATTCCTGCAGTCTACTTTTTGGAGAAAGGTATAATTTATTTTTAATAATCTTGTCTAAACGTTCTAAAAAAAGAAATTTTACAATAAAATCATAAGTTTTATCAAATCCGTGATCTAAATATATTGCGGCTACTAACGCTTCAAAAACATCAGCCAGTAGATTTGTTTTATATCTCCCTCGACTCTTTTCCTCACCATTAGAAAGAAACAAGTATGAGCCTAATGAGAGATTGGTTGCAACTTCAGCTAAGCTCTCAGTACGAACTATCGACGCCTTAATGTCCGTGTAATCACCTTCCTCCAAAGTGTCATATGTTCGATAAAGATATATTGAAGTTACCAATGAAAGCACGCTGTCGCCTAAAAATTCAAGTTTTTCATTGGAAGAAAGTGTGCTTTCACGATTTTCATTTAAATATGACCTGTGAACAAATACATTTCTCAAGGTATCTTTATTTTTAAATACAATATTAATTTGTTTTTCAATTTTTGATCTATCTTCTTCCATATGTTAGTTATGATTTTGTAGTGTTTATTGAGCCAAGAACTGCATTTATAAATGCAAACGATCTTTCATTTCCTAGTTCTTTTGCTATTTCGACAGCCTCATTTATTACAACTTTTGTTGGCTCTTTTTTATCTATAAGTAGTTCAAAAACAGCAAGTCGCAAGATGCTCAAATCAGTTTTCGCAATTTTATTTATTGGATATTTAGGCGCACTCTTTGAAATATGCAAATCGATTTCGTCAAGATGATCAATTATTTCGTTCGTCAATTTCGAATCCTTTTTGTTAGGGAAAATTTTTGTTTTTCCATCAACAGAAAAACAATATGAATAGAGGTTTTGGACTAAGTTAAGACGTTTTATATGTCGAGGGTCCATGAGTTTCTGATAATTACTTTCCGCAATGCTTGCATGCATAATGTGGAAGTTTCTGTTTTCCACATAACTTACATACAATAAGTTGAGGAAGTGAATGTTCGTTTATACGAGCTAGGATTCTTTTACCTTTTCTAGCTTTTGAGTGTTTTCGTTTTGGTTGTGGTGCCATATAATAATTATTTTTAAGTTAAATACTTAGATGAATATAATACCATGATGAATGAAATATCTCAACAGTACCGATCAAGTAAACTCAGGGTAACCTGAATATAAAATTTTATCGAATAAACAGTTATACATTTACTTGACATTATTTATATATTTTTATAGTCTGATGATATCGTTCTATTGCTCTCGATTATGTTTAAAAAATACTTAAAAGGAATAGTTTATGCTTTTATAGATAGTCAGAACTTGAATCTTGGTGTAAGGTCACAAGGGTGGAAACTTGATTTTGCCAGGTTTAGAGTATTACTTAAGGATAAATTTGCTGTTACAAAAGCATATATTTTTATTGGGCACGTAGCTGGAAATGAATCTCTGTATGCTTACTTGAAAGCGTCAGGCTATATTCTCATTTTTAAACCAACTATTGAAAGACATAAAGGCAAAAAATATTAACAAAGGGAAATGTAGATGCTGAGCTGGTACTACATTGTATGATCCAATATAAAAATTATAACAAGGC
>PCVM01000017.1:0-1147 GCA_002796045.1 Candidatus Roizmanbacteria bacterium CG11_big_fil_rev_8_21_14_0_20_36_8 | reverse complement strand
CGTTTCCGGAGATGGTGATTTCCGATGTCTAATAGAGTACTTAGTCAATAAAAAGAAGCTTTTGAAAATAGTTGTACCAAATGAACACGGATTTTCATTTTTACTGCGTGAGTTCAGGAATTATGTGGTTTTCGTCCGAAGTTTTAAAAAGAAAGTGCAATTGATCAAAAAAAAGAGAGGGAATAACCTTCGGACGAAACCTTAGGTGTGCCCTCTCATCATGATATTTATTTTATACCAAATACTAAGTCGGTTGTCAAACCAAAATGAGCAAAGAAATATAATAATAAAGTGGAAAAATAAGATACAGTTTAAAAATGCATGCTGAAAAACTGATTCTATTTCAAAAGTCCTATGATTTTCTTCTCTGGCTCTATCAACTTGTGTTAATTACTTAATCTCTAGCTATCTGATTTATTTGGTATGACTCAATACAGCTTTTTAAGTACTCATGATCATCAAGTTTATAGTTATCAGTAAATTCTTTTACCGCAGTTTGAGCGATATTTACACTCTTCGTATCCATAATATCCGCGATTTTAAGATCTGAGTATCCATGCTGTTTGGTGCCGTAAAGTTCTCCCGGACCGCGATTTTTAAGGTCGTATTCAGCAAGTGCAAGTCCAGAGTTTGTTGAAGCAAAAAACTGAAGACGTTTTTGTTTCTGTTGATAATGATTTGATGTAAATAAAAAACAGTATGATTGTTTCTCTCCGCGACCTATTCTTCCACGAAGCTGATGAAGCTGCGCAAGCCCAAATCTTTCTGCTCCTTCAATAATCATTATAGTTGCATTTGAGACATCGATTCCGACCTCTACAACTGAAGTTGAGACTAAAATTTGATATTTTTTCGCGTTGAAATCCTCCATAATCTGTTTTTTCTCTCTCGATTTCAGCTTTCCATGAAGAAGTGCAAGGCTGAAGTTTGGGAAAATGTCATCTTTTAGGTGTTTGAAAACATCTGTTGCTGCTCGTACTGAGGTCATTGTCTCAGAATCCGAATTCTCAATAAGCGGGCAAACTACATATGCTTGAACATTGTCATTTGAAATTTGATTTCTAATCCATTCATATCCATTTGCTCTCTTTTGTTCTGGTGTGACGTAGGTTTTGATAATTTTTCTTCCTTTTGGCATTTCGTCAAT
>PCVM01000059.1:20848-21734 GCA_002796045.1 Candidatus Roizmanbacteria bacterium CG11_big_fil_rev_8_21_14_0_20_36_8 | reverse complement strand
TTGACGCCTCTGTATTCTGGTCATTTCCATATGTCCTTTACAGAAATTATTAATGGATCATAGTAGATCACACAAACCTTATTCTATTGTCTACTATACCAGGTACTTGACAACCCTTGATGAAGGACATCTTGAACACACTCATACTGAGCGATATTCCCTTCTCCAAAAAGCTATCACAGTCACAAATAGTTCGAAACTACATGAATTAGAAGAATTACCAAATACTATTTTCGAACCAGAAGAAAAGTTTATTCAGAAGCTCCAAAGCACTCATTTGTATGATGATTATCTCACTGTGCGGAGAGGGCGAGATTCGAACTCGCGGTCCCTTGCGGGACATCGGTTTTCAAGACCGACGCACTAGGCCACTATGCGACCTCTCCTTTTTTTTATGAGACCCGGAGGGGAATCGAACCCCTGCATAAGAGTTTTGCAGACTCCTGTGTTTCCACTTCACCACCGGGTCAATAGTCAAAGGTTTAGGACTTCCTATTGTACAGCATTTATGGTATCAATTCCAATATTCTCCTTTACATATCAAAAAAAATGATCCTTCGACTCGCTTCGTTCGCTCAGTAAGAACACGTATGTTAATAAGTGAGATACTATTGTTATAGTATCAGTTCACAACTTTACCCTTTACATTATCAATTTAAAATGTGTTATAATCAATCTTGTTCAATTAATATACTTCAAAATTAAAACTGCGAACACTTATTTCATATTTTAAATCGACAAGAATACTTCAAAATGTAAGTAGATATCTCGAAAGGTGGTGAAAATAACACATGGATCAAAATCAAAATAACAAAATCTTTATTGGTAATCTACCTTGGACAGTCAGGGACGAAGGACTTCGAGAAATCTTTTCTCAGTTCGGCGA
>PCVM01000059.1:16722-20785 GCA_002796045.1 Candidatus Roizmanbacteria bacterium CG11_big_fil_rev_8_21_14_0_20_36_8 | reverse complement strand
CACCTTCACTGAAGAAAGTGCAGCAGACGCAGCCATCAAAGCTATGCACGAGCAGGAAGTTGAAGGACGAAATATTATCGTCAACAAAGCCAGACCTCGTGAAGAGCGTCGTGATAACTTTGGAGGAAATGGTGGAAACGACAGAGGAGATAGATATTAATCGTAAAAACCAATTTAACACCACTTATAAAAATGTTAACCCATTGAGTAAGTGGTGTTTTTTTATTTGAAATCTTTAAGATTACTAGAGTTGATAAAGAAATTTGTACCCTCCGAAGATACTAGTTTGTATGCTACTTTTCGGACAATTGTTTCGATAAGTCTTTCAAGACTTCTAATTCCAGGCTCGTATCCAAGTGGTCTTATCATTTCTGTCCATAGTGCGTCATCGATCGTAAGTTGAGATTTATCTATTCCAGACATGGCTAAATATTTCGGAAAAATGAAGTTTTTACCAATCTCAATTTTTTCTTCGTCAGTATAGGAAGGCATTTGAATTATCTCTAGACGATCAAGCACGGGAGGGACAATATTGTTTGTATTATTACCTGTTGCGATAAAAAGAAAATTCTCTAAACTGAAAGGATAGTCGATGTAGTTATCTACAAAATGAATATTCTGACTTGGATCAAGAAGCTCAATTAAAACACCCATTATTTCAGCTCGGGCTTCAGGCGTTACTCGATCAAGTTCATCAAGCAGAATAACTGGATTTTTTACCTGTACTTCACGAAGTGCTTTGATAATTTTGCCAGGTTCACTATCTGGAGATGTCTTCGGTTGACCTCTTAGGTCACGAGCTGATGCCAATCCTCCGAATGGAATTCGCACAAATTTTCGACCCAGAGATTCAGCAAGCGAGATAGCAAACGTTGTTTTGCCAGTTCCAGCAAGTCCAACGAAAAAAATTGGTCTTGTGCGAATGATAGCTGACCCTAATTTATCCTTTTGAAGCTTGTAGATTGATAGGTACTCCAAGATACGCTGTTTTACTTTCTCTAAACCAAAATGATTTTTATCAAGAATCTGCTTAGTTTTTGGGATATCGATCACATCCGCTGTTTCATTATTCCAAGGTAAAGATATTATCCAGTCTATATATTTTTCTGTAGTATCAAGATGTGAAAGATTGCCCCCGTGTTTCAAGGCAAGATTGATTCTATCGATTTGCTCGAGAGCTTTTTGTTGCAAATTAGCAGGTAATTGCACTGATTGCAATTTTGTTTTTAGCTTTGTTATTTCAGTTAAAGCGGCTTGGTCGTCCATAAGATTAGCAGATGTATAATGCCCTTGACAAATCGTCAAAGTTTCGATATAAAAGAGTACGTTCAAAACTGATCGTTAGTTTTATATTTATAAGTTAACTATAACAAATTTATGGCATCTAAACAAAAAATCAAACCTTTGTTTGATTATGTTCTCATAAAACCCCTTCAAGATAAGGAAGAAGTAACCGCGTCAGGAATTCTCATTCCAGACACAATTACAAAAGAAAAGCCTCAGATGGGTGAAGTAATGGAAGTTGGAGAAGGAAAAGTTTGCTGTGGTAAAAAAGATTGTGATTCCTGCAAAATGATAGTAAAGAAAGGTCAGCATGTAATCTATAAGAAATGGGGAGGAAATGAAATAAAAGTTGGTACAGAAGAATGGCTTCTTATCGAACAAAAAGACGTTATGGCAGTAGTTAGTTAAGTTATCAATTTTCAAAGACGAATTGCGAATTCGTTTATTAGTAATTATTATTTATTATTTTTTAACTTATGGCAAAGCAAATTATATACGGCGACGAAGCTCGTCAACAACTTGCAAGCGGCGTAAATCAGCTCGCAAAAGCAGTAACCACAACTTTAGGTCCACGTGGCAGAAATGTAGCAATTGATCGAAAATGGGGTTCTCCAACTGTAATACACGATGGAGTAACCGTTGCTAAAGAGATCGAACTTGAAGACCCATTCCAAAATATGGGAGCGCAAATGGTAAAAGAAGCAGCTTCAAAAACAAACGATGTCGCAGGTGATGGTACAACAACATCAACTCTTCTTACTCAAGCAATAGTCAATCATGGCATGAAAAATGTTACCGCAGGTTCAAATCCTATGATTTTAAAGCGTGGAATGGAAGCTGCAGTTGACGCGATAATTGGAGAGATAAAGAAAATCAAAAAAGACATTCCAGTAGACGACATTGATCAAATCACGCAGGTTGCTACAATTTCTGCAGCAAGTGAAGAAATTGGACAAATAATCGCTGAAGCAATAAAAAAAGTTGGAAAAGATGGGGTTGTGACTGTCGAAGAGGGAAAAAGTCTGAAAATGGAATCTGAGCACAAAGAGGGAATGGAGTTTGATCGTGGATATGCATCTCCTTACTTTGTCACAAATTCAGATCGCATGGAAGCTGAGATAGAAGATCCTTATATATTAATCACTGATAAGAAGATTTCAGCAGTCGCAGATATGCTTCCCTTCCTTGAAAAAGTAGTCAAGATCTCAAAAAATATTGTAATTATTGCAGAAGATGTTGATGGAGAAGCACTCGCAACACTTGTTGTTAATAAGCTCCGAGGAACATTTAATGCGCTAGTTGTCAAAGCGCCAGGATTTGGTGATCGTCGAAAAGCAATGCTTGAAGATATCGCTATTCTTACTGGAGGAACAGTAATTTCAGAAGAGATTGGCAAAAAGCTTGAGAATGTTGATATCGAGGATTTGGGTCGTGCTGATAAAGTATCTTCCGATAAAGAGAATACACGAATTGTTGGAGGTCGTGGAATCAAATCAGCGCTTAATGAACGAATTGCTCAACTCAAAAAACAGATTAGCGTTTCAACATCAGACTTCGACACAGAAAAACTTCAGGAGCGGCTAGCAAAACTCGCAGGAGGAGTAGTTGTAATTAAAGTTGGAGCCGCCACAGAAGTCGAGATGAAAGAAAAAAAAGAAAGAGTTAATGATGCAGTTGCGGCTACAAAAGCGGCACTTGAAGAAGGGATTGTCGCTGGAGGTGGCACTACTTACCTTCAAGCTAGAAAAGTTCTTCCAGTGCTTCGTTCTAAGATGAAGTCGGATGAAGAAAAAACAGGCGTGGATATTATCTTCAAAGCTTTGGCTGAACCTGTCAAAATGATTGCTCAAAATAGCGGCATGGACCCAGGCGAAGCAATTTACAAGATTGAAAAAGAAAATAAAGCCGACTTTGGATTTGATGCAGTAACGCGGGAGTATGGCTCAATGATTAAAAAAGGAATTATAGATCCTGCAAAAGTTGTTCGAACTGCAATTCAAAATGCTGCCTCTATCGCAACTGCAATTCTTACAACAGAGGCGCTCGTTGCCGATATTCCAGAAGAGAAAAAATCAGGTGGTATGCCTGAAGGAATGGGCGGAATGGGCGGCATGGGTGGAGGAATGCCAGGGATGATGTAATCAAAAGCTAAATAATCAACCACCTTGTGCTGCAATATGTACAGGGTGGTTTTTTTATATTTGAAAAGGAGTTCCAGTCAAAAAAAAGATCGCAATAAGAAATAAAAATAAAATTAATGCGAGGACTGAAACTAAAATTGGGAACGAAATTAGAAAATACTTGGTGATCATTAAAAATAATTTCTCAATTGATTCAAGTATATTTATCTGTTCCATATTTTAATATAATGATTTGGAATATTTTTCAATAACTTTAATCTCTGAATAAACGATTACTATCATTGGCATAATCAAAAAAAACACCTTTCCGCCAACGCTATTCATTGACATAACCCAGTAGCCTAGGTACGGAATGATACTTATTACCTTGCCAACTATTAAATTTGGATTTACTCTTTGCACATCCGACACTGCATTACTGTCTCCCTTTGTAGTGAGTAATTTATTTTCAACACCTATTATTCTATGTGTTATGATTCCGTTAGGTTCAAATCTGTCAGAATAAAAAGAAATAATATCTCCTTTTAAATATGAATTAACACTGCTTTTCTTTGTCATTATCAAATCTCCTTGAACAATAGTCGGAGACATTGAGTTTGAGATATTTGTAAATATTTTAAATTTTCCCCAGAGACCTT
>PCVM01000059.1:14718-16676 GCA_002796045.1 Candidatus Roizmanbacteria bacterium CG11_big_fil_rev_8_21_14_0_20_36_8 | reverse complement strand
ATTGATTAATTATACAAAAGATATCACCAACTTCCGCTAGTAATATCACTTTTTAAAGTTCTTGTTGCATGAATTCCAGTAATTTTTTCTCCAGGCTCGTTTCTGTATGTCCTCATGTATAAATCGAAACTACAATCCTTCAGTTTTAGTTCCTCGTCTCCTGTATTTAAGCTCAAGAATATTACCCATTCTTCCAGATCTCCATCTGATAGTGTATCTTGGACAGATAAGTTCATAAGAGTGCCATTGTAAATTTCTGTTAGATCTCGTCGTATAATACTTAGATCGAGCGAGTTACATAAAATATCGTCTCCTCCACGTTTAACAACTTGCAGTGAGTATTTCACATCTAGTTCGCCGTCCTTTTCTATGCGGACAGTTCGTGCGTCAAATCCACCTGGAACAATTCCTTCAGTAGTAAAAAAATTAATTAATTGTTGAAAGTTTGCAGTATGAATATTTACAAATGATAAAGTAGTGATGGAGAATTTATTACCTGATATTTTTCTTTCTGCAACAAGATCTGCACTTGTTAGGTCAGTTTTGAGAAACCATAAACCCATAAGCATTATTATTCCAAGCATGACCTGAGTTCTGGTATTTAGCATTATATATTCAATTATTTATTGTCAAGTTGTTTGTGACATTTTAATCAGTCGATCAATTATCAATAGCGCTGATGGAATAAGAATCAGTATTATTAGACCAAAGGGAGATTTTGCAAATGCGACTAGGAAGCCGACTTTTGGTACAACGAACATGACTTTTCCAAGTATTTGTTCTTGTCTGACAGTATCGTTATCAATAGATCTATTAGCATCTCCTTTTGTAATAAAATCGCTTTTTGCTGCTTCTCCCTCATTGACTTGAATAATTCTATGTGTAACGATTCTGTCTCCACCTTCTTTGAATGTTATTACGTCATATTTGTTGTATTGCTGCATTGACTTGATTAGGATGATGTCACCAGTCATGATTGTGTTTTCCATTGAACCAGACTGTATTACATATGATTTATAATTTCCAAGAAGGCTGCTATTTGCAGTAATACTAAAAAAAGCTGCTATAGCGAGAATGATGAAGAATATATATGATGCACTGTTTACTATTGCTCGAATTATCTTCATGATCATTTTAGTAAATTTTTATTACAGGAGAAAGGGGAGGAATATTTCCTCCCCTTTCAAAGATGTTTCTATGTCTTTAGAAATCTATAGGTTTCCAAAGGTGTTTGTTATCCCTCTATTGGCTGGAGATGGTCCATCAATAGCTTGGATTAGTTGGAAAACAGTGTCAAAAGTTAGAGAATCGCTTTGGATTTCATTTCCATAAGCATTCTCATTTGTTTCCCAATGCATCGTAATTACGTGAGAATCACCAGGTTGCATGATTACAGGCAGGACAGTATCATTCCACTGATCACCAATTACCAAAAGATCCGCATTCGTCAGAGTTGATGATACTTGGTCTACACCATCCATTGCAACATTTAGTGTGATGACTCCGCCAAGCTCTCCTACAGTGTCATTTGCGCAAGTCGTTTCGACAGCTGTTTCTTGATCATTACAACCATTTTCTTGGTTGTCGAGATTTGTTACACGAACAAGAAGTCGACCGGGAAGTGAGCCCGTGTTTGTAATAGTCCAGTCTTGTGAACCAGAAATGTTTGCGTTTTCACCCATATTGGTGATCACAAAAGGTTTATTTGCGATATTATCGCCCGTCACATTCAAGTCAAGCGTTCCTGCTGTGAATGTATTTGTCTCTGCAGTACGCGTTGCAGTAAAGTATGCGTACGAACCAAGCGCAGTTCCGCCTATGGCCATGATAATAAGCAATATGCTTACCCACGGTTTTTTAAGGTTATCCATATAAAAGATAATTTAATTAATAATTAGGTTCATTACTTACTATACGCAGATTTGATGTAACTTGTCAACACGCATATGATATGTATA
>PCVM01000059.1:14559-14701 GCA_002796045.1 Candidatus Roizmanbacteria bacterium CG11_big_fil_rev_8_21_14_0_20_36_8 | reverse complement strand
CAACGTTATGTACTTTTATAGTGGTGTAAATCGTTAAGCTACTAATCATTGATCTTTATTTTATGTGCGATTGTTAAATTTTAAAAGACCTTAATCGAGCTGTTTATTAAAGTACAATTCCTCTTGACAATTAGCACTCTAC
>PCVM01000059.1:10012-14449 GCA_002796045.1 Candidatus Roizmanbacteria bacterium CG11_big_fil_rev_8_21_14_0_20_36_8 | reverse complement strand
CCAGAACTAACTATGACTGATGGACTTAACGTCTACGAAGAAGATGGAAGTGTTATAGTTGAAGCTTCGGTGCCTGGTATTCCCGAGGAAAAATTAGATATTACTTATGAAGATGGGGTGCTGCGTATTCATGGAAAATCTGAAGAAACAGAGGAGGAGAAAAAGAAAAACATGGTTATCCATAAAATGCAGCGCGTATCATCGTTTGAGTATAGTACTTATTTGCCACGACCAATTGACGACAAACAAATTGAGGCAACTGTAAAAAACGGAGTTCTCACTGTTAAGGCTCCAGTTGCTGAAGCTGCAAAACCTAAAAAAATTGCAGTTAAGGCCCACACAAAGTAAATATTGGTTGCGTGGTGGAACGTAATAAAAAGTCCCCTAAAAAGGGGACTTTTTATGTTGCTACAACCTAAGTTCAAGAGCATAACTCATGCTCTAACTTATATCTTAAGTATGTAATTTTGGAGATGGCAACTCGCCATCAATCACACGCTAAGGATCCTAGAATGTATTTATTCTTCATATATTTCTTTAAAAAAATATTAAGTTAATCCTTTATACTCATTTCTCATTTTAGCAACTTGAATTTCGTTACTATCATTATTTTGCTCTAGGCGAATATTGATCACTGAACTATGGTTGATAACCATTGTTTTTAGATCTATTCCACAACCCCAAATACTATTTTGTTTTGAATCTTGCTCAAGAATAATTTTTCGAAATCAGAGTGACGATCGCATCCTGCAGAACAGATTTCCCCTCAATGTCTATAATGGTTTTTATATAAATGTTAAATAATTCTTTGAATTTCTCAATTTCGTTACCCAATTGATACGAAGAGAGATAATGATTCATAAAAATTTCTTTAAATAATACAAAGAGTTACCCTTTGGAAAATCTTCTAATTCACCATAGGTCGTATATCCAAGTTTCTTGTAGAAATCAGGGGCTTGCCAAGTGAATGTGTCTGTGTAAGCAATCGTGCATCCCCTCTTTATTGCTTCTTCTTCGGCCATTTCCATAAGTTTACTTCCCCAATTTAGATTACGAAGCGTTTCATCAATCCAGAGTGAATCAATATGCATACCGTTCCATAAAAACGAAACAACCACTGCCCCTTTTACTTTATTTTCTTTATTTTTTAATAGAATTGAGTTGACTTCAGTCTTTCTTGGATGCCCCTTACTTGCGTGGTAGGCAAGCATACCATCAACCATTACCTTTTTATCCTCAGGATCAAGTTCCCCCATTATTTTTTCTATTCTATAGTTATTCATCGATACAAGTCATTATATCAGTTAGATTAGAACCTTTTTAATAAATATTTTTGTAAAAATACTCTTTCAACATGGGTTTTAAACGTGGTTTTTTCTCTACTTGTTTTTAAGTATTTTTCTCTTCTGATCGCATCATGTTTAGAGAGATAATATTCACAGAACAATAAAATAAAAGGTTTTCTCGGTTCAGTTGATTGAGATTTTCCTTTAATATGCGAGGTTAATCTTTCATATAGATTTGTTATATAGCTAATGTAAAATTTATAGTTTTTGAGACTAAGAAGAACATAAACGCAGCAGAGAAGTTTTTTTTCATAAAATATTAATAGAATCTATTCGACTCCTATTTAGAGGCATTAAGAGCTATGAAGTAGATCGGAAATTACTTCACATCTCTGTAGCGAGATTTGCTCTACTGTAGGGTCCAGGGGGAGGGATTCGAACCCCCGTAGGGCAAGCCCGATAGATTTACAGTCTATTGCGATTGGCCACTCCGCCACCCCTGGTTTTTTTAAAATAGATTAATATTATACCACCTTGCGAGTTGTGCTATCATGATTACAATGATGACTTTGACTGAAGTAAATTATTACTCCAAAAAAATGTGGCCGCTTATTGTAATACTGTTGCTTGTCCTTTTAATATTTATTGTGGCGGTGAGATTATTGTTTATGTATTCCTCGTCGCAGTCGTCAAATTCAGAAGTTTCAACTGGCGAATTGGTAAAATTTGATCCAATATTTGATAAAATTCCAGCTCCAAAGATCGAGTCAGTCGCAAATTCTTCTGACTTTTCTTTAATAATGGATACGCTTGATGGTTCAGCGAATGTTGAGAATGCGACATCTGCAGCTAAGGTGTATTTTATTCCACAACGAAATGCTTCTTTTGGTTTTTTATCTAAAATTTACTCTATGGCTACTGCGGTTGGGATTGACACAGACATTACCCAACATCGTTTGATAGACAAGACAGCAATATTTGACGATGGAAAAAGGAAATTGACCATCGACATCAGAACATTCAATTATATTTTTGAGTATAAAGTTACTGATGAAGGCGATATTAGCGCCGCAGAAATTTTACCTTCAGAAGCTGCTATTATTTCTGATGCGACAACATTTTTCAGTTCGTTAGGAAGATACCCAACCTTATTATCTCAAGGAGATAAAGGTGTTTCATATATAAAATTTGACCCTTTGACCCTCGAAGTGACACCACTCAAAACTGCAGAAAATGCAAATGCCGCTGAGGTAAATGCTTATCTTCCAGATCTGAATGGGATTCCAGTAGTTTCATCTAATTATTATAGTAGTCAAAATTACGTGTTGAGTTTGCTCGGCTCTAATAGTCAAAAAATTGTTCGTGCCCAAGTCCAACATTTTGAACGGTCTGCTGAACAGGTTGGACTATATCCAATTAGATCAAGTCAGTCTGCTTGGGAAGCGCTGCAATCTGGAGAAGGAGTTGTTGTGTCGAGTTTAAATACGAGTGGAGAAGTAAAAATAAGAAAAGTTTTCCTTGCATATTTTGACCCACCAAATTACCAAGAATATTTTCAACCAGTTTATGTTTTCCTAGGGGGTGATGAGTTTGTTGGTTATGTCCCTGCAATTACGGCAGATTTTTTATTAAAATAAATCCTTATTTCAAATTTCTGGATTTATATATCGAACATTAGATTGTATCCATAGAACGAGAGAACTTGTATCTGAGAATCTATCTTCGCTATTCATTACTACGATGATATAATCATGTTCTTGATGACGGTAAAAACTTACTAGATTCTCTCCAGCATTTTCAGTATACCCAGTTTTAAGCCCACCCAATCCTTGAATCTCTCCCAGAAGCCGATTTACATTGGTAAGTGTATGAAAAACTTTATAATCAACATCGGAAATAATTATTTCTTTTGTTCCAACCATTTTTCTAAGATAAGAGTTTTTAAGAAGTTTCCTCCCGGCTATCGCTAGATCAAAAGGAGAAGAAAATTGTCTCGAATTATCAAGGCCAGCTGGATTGGTGAAATGAGAATCAACCATTCCTAGTTCCTTGGCTTTTTCATTCATACGTTTAACAAATGCATCATAACCATAATTTTCAGCAAGTGCGTATGCGGCATCATTTCCAGAGTGAACAAGAATTCCATACATCAAATTTTCTGCAGTAATTTTTTCAGAGGGAATTAGTCCCATCGCCTGTCCTTCTTGCATGACGTTTTTGATAGTTATTATTTCGTCAGGATCATATAAGTCAGCTGCTACAAGTGCTGTAATAATTTTAGTAGTTGATGCAGGAAAAAATTTTTTATGGCTATTCCTTTCAAAAATTGGTGTGAAAGAATCGAGTTCAACAATATATATTCCCTGTGCAGAAATGTCAATTTTGCTATTTGAATTACCAACGGGAATGGGGTGAATTTTTATAGGGGGTTTTGAAGCTTCTGCGACAAATGAAATACGATCAAAAGAAATTATTTTATGATAAATATCATATCCAGGATAGGATAGAGATAACAAAGTAATTAATATGAAGAAGAAATAAAATCGAAACGGCATTTAATTTTGGGTAATTTTTTGAGTCAACAATCTATTGTATTATGCATTTTTGGAAACCTCAATGCCAAGTTCAGAAAGCTGTGAATCTGCAGCATTCGATGGAGCCTCCATGACTGAAATTTTTCCACCGGAGGAAGCAGGAAATGCAATAAGCTCTCTTACTGACGGTTCGCCCAATAAAGCCATAAGTAGTCTATCAATGCCTGGTGCAATGCCACCATGTGGTGGTACGCCGTAACTAAAGGCCTCAAGCATATGTGCAAATTGCTTTTGCTGATTTTTCGAAAATCCAATGAGTTCAAATACCTTGGTCTGTATTTCGGAATCATGAATACGCATGCTTCCACCACCTACCTCAAATCCGTTGAGTATTAAGTCGTGTTGTTGACCTCGGACTTTCATGGGATCAGTCTCCAGTAGCGCAATATCATCAGGGTGGGGAGCGGTAAACATATGATGAGATGGAGCAAATTTTGCTTTGCCTGAACCATGATAAAAATCTTCTTCAGATTGTTCAGTAAATAACGGGAAATCTACAGTCCATGAGAAAGCTAGTTCTTTAGGGTCATTTTTATCTTTGCGAAGATCTGGTTTAT
>PCVM01000059.1:0-9800 GCA_002796045.1 Candidatus Roizmanbacteria bacterium CG11_big_fil_rev_8_21_14_0_20_36_8 | reverse complement strand
CAGCGCGCTATCTGGAAATACCGTTCTATACCAGCAACCATTAAGAGTTGCTTGTATTGCTGTGGAGACTGAGGAAGGGCGTAGAACTGACCTTTTTTTAGCCGAGATGGAACTAAAAAATCTCTGGCTCCCTCCGGAGTTGTCTTAGTGAGTATGGGTGTCTCAACCTCAGTAAATGATTTTTTCGTGAGAAAATTACGAATGAACATCAGAGCTTTTGATCGAAGCACAAGGTTGCGCGTCATGCGAGTTCGTCTCAAATCTAAATATCTATATCTGAGTCGCACCTCTTCATCAATTTCATATCCTTCAGTATTTACAGGGAGCGGAAGTGGTCGAGCCGGGCTAAGAAGTGTTACATTTTCTGCCTCTATTTCAATTTCACCTGTTGGGATTTTATTATTTACCAGGTTAGCGGGACGATTTTTTACTTTACCTTCAATTTGTACGACAGATTCAGGCGTCAGTGGTTTTAATTTTTCTCCTCCCACAACTTGTACAATTCCAGTTTTGTCTCTAATGTCTAAAAAAACAATTTTTCGGTGGTCTCTTTTGGTATCAATCCATCCGAATAAAGTTATTTTTTCTCCTATGTGAGAAGTTGTGTCAAGGACGGAGAGAAGTTTCATAAATGAATTATATCATTCTTTTTTTTGTTCCTGATTGTTATCTCCAGTTGTTTCTGCGCCTTCTTCTTCAGCTTCTTTACCGATTATCTCTGGATCTTCAGATACTGTCTCAGGTTCAATTTCTTCTTCTTTATGCTCGATAATAGATACTATAGCTCTTTCAGGTTCGTCTAAAATAACAAATGATCCTTCAACAACCAAATCTGAAACTCTAAAAATATCTCCAATTTCTGAAAGTTTTGAAATATCTATCTCAATTTGATTAGGAATATCTTCAGGTAAAGATTCAATCTTAACTTCATCCATCTGACTTATGACCACACCGTTTTTACTCTCAACAGCTTCAGATTCTCCTACGAGAAGAATAGGTACATGTGCCTCAATTTTATGGGTTAAATCAATCTTTCTTAGATCAATATGCAGAATAGATTGGGTAACAGGATGAATTTGAATTTCGCTTATTAATGTTGGAATTTTTTTGCTATCTACAGCAATATATACAACGTTAGTTTCCCCAGCAATTTTGAAAGTTTCATTAAAAGCTTTTTGATCGAACGAAATTGCTAATGGCTCCATTTTTTCACCAAAAATATTTGCCGGAATTAATCCATTTTTTCGCATTGAACGAGTTTGTTTTCCAAAAATTTTACGAAGTGAAGCGTTTAATATAATTCTATCTTTTTTTTGAGTTTTTTCCATATGTCACATTCAATCTTTTTTAAATTCGATCAGAAAAATCTTATCTGATGAGACTGTGGTATTATAAATTATTTCATTGTCCTTCGCAAGTGTAGAAAGATTATGCCTTACAACTGACATGTTTGGAGGATATTTAAGTGAAAATTTAAGATCTGAATTCGCAGATCCAATTTGTTTTTGAAGTATTAGTTGATAAATTCCGTCTCCAGAGACAAGTGTTGTTGGTAGTTCATAGGAGATTATTACTTCCTTTGATTGTTGAGGGGGTATTGATAAAAAGAAGCCGATCGATTTGTATCGTAGATTTGTTTCGTCGTATTGTTCCAGCGGCTTTTTATCAACTACAATAGTAATTTCTGATGAATTTGGGGGAATTAAAAGTTGAAAATAATTTTTATACGTGCCACCCGGAAAGACATTATCATTTGAAGTATTTTTGTAAGATAGTTTAAGCGTGTTTGTAATTCTTCCGTTTGTATCGATTTGGACTTCGAATTCAAGAGGTCTTTGGACATAGAAGTTTGCTTTGTTCACTCCAAGATTTGCGTCAAGCGGAAACAAAAAATCGGGTATACAGTGAAGTGCCTCAGGGATTGTACAAACAGGATTTAATAATCTTCCTGCCCAGTAATGACCCTCAAACAATTCTTGAACCTCTGAGTTTTTTGAATATAGTACTAGCTGCTTTTCATTAAGAGACCGTTCAATCTCTGTGAATAAAGTATCAATTGAAGCATCTTGAAGTTTGAAAATCATTTGATTTAGCAAGCTCGATAAAAAGCTCTTTTTTTGCTGAGACCCAGGAAAAAAGTCTTCTTCAGCATAGAGCTGAGCTTTAATGTAAAAATTATCTGAGGTAATCGTTTCTTGAAAGTCAGGAATATATAATTTATCTATTGATTTTAAGATGTTTTGAACACCCGTTGTGGTTATAAGAATTCCACCATCGAAATTATTTTCATTTATTTCTTCTTCGAGAAAATATTCTGCTTCGGCAAAATTCTCTACAAAATCTGGAGTGAAAGCCGAATCTCTAAGGTACCAATGGGTTTGATTTAAATAAGTTGTGATCGGTACTGGAGGATCAATTTGGGTCTTCAACTGACCATCAGCATCGTAAACATCCTGTAATTCTATCGAGGTGATAGTGAAATTTTTTACATTTACTATCGCAAAAGATCCAATGAAACCACCTCCAGGACGTAGTTCCATATTGTTCGCAAATAACAAAAGGTATTTTTTTTCTGAATTATTTGCAAACAATTCATTAAATTGTGGTTCAAGTGCTTGCATAAATGAAATACCCTTATAAACTTCTGTCAACTGATTTTTTGTTTCAATGAGATTCTGGTTCCAATTTGGCAGCTTTTGTTCGAGTATCTGTATGTGTTTCGCAAGAATAGTTATATTTTTTGTAAGCTTTTCTTGAGTTCTAAATAACGTCTCAAATTCTTCATCAGTTTTGTCTTTAAGAAATAATAACTCTAAAAATTTACTTGATGTAGATTGGAAATCTTCAGTTTTTATTATTATGATTTGGGATGAATCATTTAGTTGAATAAGGTCCTCAAATGGAAGTGCAATTGAAAAAAAATGTAATAATGGCCGAGCAAAAACAAATAAATTTTTCGATATTCTAAGATTACTATTTGCACGATTTGCTTTTATAAGTGCGGTTTGAAAATCACCACCACGAGCAATTTCTACAGCTTTTAAATGTAAAAAAGTAGAGGTCAAAAGGGGGGGGATAAATAACAAATGAGCTATCAGTATAAAACAGACCCCCAGAAAAATTAATTTTTCTGGTGTAAAGATGGCATTCAATGAGGAAAACTTCAACTTAATTTTTTTTTGTGGAGGATTAGGGGGTTCAATCGATTGATGATAAATATGTAAGAATACATCTGGAGTGTTTGAGAAAGTAAACCAAAATATTGTGTCGATGTCTTTCTCGAAATAGATCGGAGCAGACTGGAGATTGATGACTTTTATCTGAGAAATGTTATGATCATATAAAAATGAACTAAGCATTTCTGCCGCCTCAGCATCGTCAAAAAGAATAATAATAAATTTTTTATCAGGATACTCTGCAAGCTCAGATGGAATGATGTCAGAGAATCCTAAAAACATTACTATGTCCGCAGATGAGAAGTCGTAAGAGAAAGTTTTTTTGACAGTTATGTCAGCATTCATCTGATTGAGTTTTTGAGTGAACTTGTCAAAAAAGTTCTTGTTATTCTTTGAAAAGAGGAGAACTTTTTGACCATTTTCTTCAATCTCGGTATTAAATAACATACATTGATGGTGCGGCAAAAACTGCCTGATATAATTGTAATATGGAAAGTTTAATTTTGAGGTATGAAAAAGTAGCTCGTGCATTGCAGCAGTTTAAGAATAAAAATAAAGTTTTGGTTGGTGGATGTTTTGATCTCATACATTATGGTCACCTTTCATTTTTGATGGAAGCTAAAAAACAGGGCGACTTATTAATTATAGCGCTTGAGTCTGACGAGCATGTCTTGAGATCTAAAAAAAGAAACCCAATTCATTCACAGTCTGAAAGAGCAGAGATATTATCCTCGATGAGATTTGTCGATATAGTTATACTGATGCCATTTTTCAAATCGTTTGATGAATACGAAAAGCTTGTTATACTTGTCCAACCTGAAGTGATAGCAGTTACAGCAGATGATCCACAGACTAGAAACAAGAAAATTCAAGCTGAAAAAGTTGGTGGAGTAGTAGTTGAAGTTTCATCACTTTTGCCACGTTTTGCTACACGAAAAATTATTGCCAATTTTAGTTAATTTATATGAAATTGTTTTTAGCCGTATCTATTCCTGAAAAATTACACTATGAGATCCAATCATCGATTAAAATAATAAGATCTGATTACCCACAATTTGACTGGACGCCACCAGAAAATTATCATATTTCTATATTTTTTATTGGAGAAAGGAGTGAAAGCAAACTGCCTGATATTATCGAAGGGATTGAACGAATTATTTATGATACACCATCAACACAATTCAGTGTGTTGAGGATGGCTATGTTTGTCCAGAAAGGAATATTCTTACATCTTGAGCTCGAAAGAAATAAGTTGATAGAAAGAATTCACAACCGTTTAATTGAAGTTGTTGGTGAACGAGTACCTCAACGACATCCTAGATATATACCTCACTTAAGTATTGCAAAGTATAAAACTCCAGCAAAACAGCAGTATTTCCTCCTACGAAAAAAACTTAAGAAAATCGAAATTGATCTTACATTTGATGTGGACTCTGTCGATCTCTACGAGAGCATCGAAGCAAAGCCGCACAACGAATATAAGAAGGTTCACACCTTCTTGCTTCAAGGCTAAAAATTTGACTTACCCAGCAAGGCTGTCCCATGTTTCTTTTGAGACAAATTTTGTGAGTTTAACGCCATCTTTTACTGCTTTAACTGCATATCTTATTTGTGTCGATCCACTTTTTGTTTGGCGTTCATAGGTCACTTTTTCGACCTCTGATGCTTTGACTGAGACTTTCATCTTGTGTACGACATCATAAAATTCAATTTGATCCATTTTTTTCACCCCCCTCCCTAAAATATAATATTACTTAATATCTATAAACGATGTGATATCGAATAGACCCATATACGATGCTGAATGAATCCCTACTTGAATAAGGATTAAAAAAATTGTAATGCTTAAACTTTTAATCAAATCTTTTTTGAAGTTGTACGAACTTACTGTTTCGACAAAAGTTGAGGAAACAGGTTTTTGAGAAGTGAGAATAGTTTTTGATACAGCTTTTTTTTGAATACTTTCAGTAGAAATTCTCTCACGTTTATGTTGATGTGACAAAGAATGATTACTCATTCTTCGTTGCTTGGCTTCAATTTTTTCCCGCTTAGTTTTTCTGGGCATGAAGACATTTAATCATATTGACAGTCTATATGCAAGGGGTTACAATGTTAAAATTATTTGTTCAATTTCTGTATTTTACGTTTTGGATTTTGGGAATAATCTTAATTAAAAATAATTTGATTGTGGTGATAAAAAAAGATACACTTGAGAAGATATTAGAATTTATTGAAAATATTACAATGGATAAAAAAACTCTTATTGCGCTCGGTGTACTTGTGTATTTAATATCCTCTTTTTCTTCATATGTAGTGTTTCAAGCTCGTGCGGCGAGTGATTCTTCCTACAGCGCACCCGTGTATGAGAATGGGGAGTTGGTCGATAACGATCCAAAAACAGAGCCTTGTCCATTGAATGGTCAACTATATTCGAAGTCTCAGAGAGAAAAATGGAAGCTGCGTCGCCCACTTGGAATAATGGTTCAGAATAATTCAGAATCTCGTCCACAATCTGGATTATCTTCGGCTGACATTGTTCATGAAGCGGTTGCCGAAGGTGGGATTACTCGTTTTTTGACAATTTACTATTGCGAAGATCCTAAAATTGTTGGTTCGGTAAGATCTGCGAGAATATACTTTGTAAAATTACTTCAGGGTTTTGGAGAATATCCACTTTATGCACATGTGGGTGGTGCTAACACTCCTGGACCTGCAGATGCGCTTGGAGAAATAAAAGATCTTGATTGGTATTTGTATAACGATTTAGATCAATTCGCAGTGCCCTTCCCAAATTACTGGAGAGATTATGATAGGCTACCTGGCCGCGCTACAGAACATACAGTCTATACAAATACTCAAAAATTATGGGCTTTTGCAAAAAAAAGTCGAGATCTAACTAATGTCGATGAAAATGAAGTTGAATGGTCTAAGAATTGGGAGCCTTGGAAGTTTGTCGAGGATGCTAGAACAACTGATCGTGGTACAGTAAAATCAATTAAATATGGTTTTTGGGATGATGAGCTAGGATCTGCTTACACAGTGTCATGGGCGTATGACTCTGTATCAAATATTTATAAAAGATCAAATGGAGGAGAACCTCATATTGACTTAAATACCAAAGAGCAACTTAGTGCAAAAAATGTTATTGTGGTCTTTGCCGATGAAACTGCTGCAAACGATGGATATGAAGGTGGTCAACATCTCCTTTATGACGTTGTTGGATCAGACGACGTCATAATTTTTAAAAATGGTAAAGCGATTAAAGGAACATGGGAAAAATTGACAGAAGAAGATATGATGCGTTTTTACGACGACAAAGGTGACGAAGTTTCTCTAGTTTCAGGAAAAATTTGGATATCAATTTTACCAACAGGAAATAAAGTTGATTATCAATCAAAATTACCTAGTCCTAAGAAATAAGATTTTATTAATTTCAACTAAATAAATGCTGGCAAGTATAATTCCTTCTAAAGTACGAAGAAAAATTCTTCAACTTTTTTTTCATAATATTTCTGATAGTTATTACCTTCGAGAGGTAGTCAGAAAGACTGATGAAGAGGTTAATGCGGTAAAGCGTGAACTTGACATTTTATACAACGCTAAAGTACTATTTCGTGAAAAGAGAACTAATAAAATTTTTTATTCATTGAATAAACAGTATGAGTTTTTTGATGAGTTACTTAGGATTTTTACTAAACACACTTCGCTTGCAAAACTGATAAAGAAGAATCGCAGTAGATTAGGAAAGGTAAAGTACGTAGCTGTGTCGACTAACTTTTCAAAAAAAATACCAATAAAAGATGATGAAATATATGTGCTGTTTGTAGGAATACTTGTCATTCCTGAGATTGAGAGTATTATGGCATCATCTAAGAAAGAGTTTGGCTGGGAGATTAATTACACTGTTTTGACTGAAACAGAGCTAGCTTTTAGAAAAAAGAATAATGATCCTTTTATTTGGAAATTTTTAAAACAACCAAAAGTAATGTTAGTGGGACAAGAATCTGAACTTGTTAAATAACATAATCAAAATTCAATACCTGCCATGAAATATCTTCGATACATTTTTATTTTAATTATTGCTATTGTCATTTTATGGATTGATTTGCCGTTAACTATTCCGATTAAATTCAATATTTTTAATCAAAAAATTAACATGGCTATACGTCCCTTGGTAATCGATTTCACTATTGGAGAGACTAAATTATATAAGGATTTTTCTACTAAACTTGGTCTAGATCTTCGAGGGGGGAGCCATTTAGTATTTGAAGCTGACATTACTACTACGAAGCTTGATGATTTGCAAGATGCACTAAACTCGGCGCGAGATGTAATCGAGAGAAGAGTCAATATGTTTGGAGTTTCAGAGCCAGTTGTTCAAACAATCAAAACTGGTTCGAAATATAGGATTTCGGTAGATATGCCTGGAGTTTTTGATGTGGCTCAAGCCAGCGCTTTGATCGGACAAACTGCCCAGTTGAATTTTCGGACACAACCATCAGAAATGACAGAATCTGTCGCTACAGAGAGTGCAGGAGTAGGTTCACTTAATCTTACAGAACTCACAAATCTTACTGGTAAGGATGTAAAAAAATCTTCTGTGAAATTTAATTCTCAAACAGGACAGCCCGAAGTGGCGCTCGAATTTACATCAGCTGGTGGAAAATTATTTGCAAAAATTACGAAAGATAATATTAACAAGCCTGTGGGAATATTTTTAGATGAGATGTTGATATCTGCTCCAACGGTTCAGCAGGAAATTGCTGACGGAAATGCAGTTATTTCGGGAAATTTTACTACTGAAGGGGCTAAGCAGCTTTCAGTAGCTATTAATTCAGGAGCGTTACCGCTACCAATTTATCTCGTTGAACAAAGAAGCGTTGGCCCGTCCCTCGGCGCAATTGAAGTTGAGAGATCGGTTTTTGCCGGTATTGTAGGCCTAACGATGGTGATGATTTTTATGGTTTCTTATTATGGCAGACTTGGTATGATAGCAAATCTCGCACTAACAATATATGGTCTTATAAGTTTCGCTATTTTCCGTTCTGTTCCAATAGTACTCACGCTTCCTGGCGTAGCGGGATTTGTTCTATCAATTGGTATGGCTGTTGATTCAAATATTTTAATTTTTGAAAGAATTAAAGAAGAGATTAGAAAAGGGAAATCATTCAGATCCGCACTTAAGCTTGGATTTGGACGAGCGATCGATGCTATTAAAGATGCAAATATAACCACCTTACTTGTTGCATTTATTCTATTTAATCCACTCAATTGGGAGTTTTTGCCACAATTTGGATTAGTTAGGGGATTTGCTTTGACTCTTGCAATTGGAGTTGGAACAAGTTTGTTCACAGGAGTATTTATTACAAAACGCTTAATTGATCTATTTTATAAATATGAATAAAAGAATGATTAAATTTTTAGATTACTGGAAGTATTTTACAGCAGTTTCTTTGGCAGTACTATTATTTGGTTTTGCATCGATGTATTATTGGGGCCATACTTATTCAATTGATTTTGTCGGGGGTACTAATCTCCAATACTTGTTTAATAAAGAAACAAGTAAGCGGGAGATAGAATCTTCTCTTCTATCTTCAAAAATTCAAGCAGTTTCAATTGAAAAACAGGAAGATGGCAAAAGTTTTCTGATTCGACTTCCTGCAATAAGCGAGCAGCGAGAAGTAATTCTTCGAAATACTCTTGAAAAAGATATTGGAACTAAAATTGTTGTTATTAAAACTGAAACTGTTGGCCCAGTAATTGGGGGAGAGACGCTAAAAAAAACAGGCATTGCTGCACTAATCGCCGTATTGGGAATTCTACTCTACATTGCTTATGCATTTCGTAACGTAAATTTTGCAGTGGCGGCCATTGCCGCTCTATTTCATGATGTGTTTATCGTTATAGGCCTTTATTCTGTTGTCTCTCATTTTTTTGGTGCCCAGCTTGACAGCTTATTTGTTACAGCACTTCTTACTACAATGTCTTTTTCAGTGCATGACACCATTGTCGTATTTGATCAAATACGTGATTATAGAAAAAAATTTGGCAGTGACCTCATCGAAGAACATGCTAATCAAGCGCTTACAGATACGATGGTTAGATCACTTAACAATTCATTCACAATTATTTTTATGCTTCTAGCACTTGTGTTGCTTGGCGGCACAACAATAAGATTTTTTGCCGTTGCATTACTTATCGGAACAATAGCAGGAACATACTCATCTCCATTTGTCGCAACACCCATAGCAGTATGGTTAGAAAAAACGAAAAATAGTCGTTGAAAACATGAAAATCTACTCATTTTCACTCGGAATGATGCACTCCAATTGTTACCTTCTTGAAAATGATGGGAAAGCACTCTTAATTGATCCTGGAGATAGCGGCGACTTCCTTCTTGAAAAAATCCTGTCTCTAAAACTTGATTTAGTTGGAATCGTTGCAACTCACGGCCATTTTGATCATATTATGGCCGCTGGAGAAATACAGTTATCGTACCCAAGACTTCCACTATTCATTCATCCTTCTGATATTTTTTTATTAAAAAGGGCAGTGGAGACAGCTAATCATTTTTTGGGATACGATCCCGTTGTGGTACCGATTTCATTAACTAAATCTTTGGAT
>PCVM01000082.1:3875-7394 GCA_002796045.1 Candidatus Roizmanbacteria bacterium CG11_big_fil_rev_8_21_14_0_20_36_8 | reverse complement strand
CTTTGAAAAATCTCTTTGCCTCCGATAAAAAGAATTGGCGTTGCAATAAGAAATTGCATCAAATGAAAGAAAAAAAGTGATCCGAACACTTCTTCAGGCATCATCAACCCAAGAAACATTCCAGTAGTCATCCAAATCATAATGAATGCAAAAGGAATTGAGCCAATACCAAGCCAGAATATGGTATTTTTCAACATAACGTACCTTTTTACACGCATATCCCCATCAAGGGTCATCTCATGACTTTCCTGTTTTACTGTTTCTTCATAAGAATTATCAACAAGTTCATATGATCCCGCACTTGCTACCGACTTTTTCAATGCAGAGATATCGACTTTTTGCGGGTCGTACTCAATCGTCATTTTTTCGGTTGCATAGTTCACACCAACCGACGTGACGCCAGCAAGATCTGACACCACATCTTCAATGAGCGCCTTACACGAAGCGCAATGCATCCCAATAATAGGGAATGTTTTTTTCATAAGATATTATTTAACAGTAACTATAATCGGATCAACCATACCCATGGTACAACTTACCTTATATTTCCCTTTTTGCGGCGTAAACTCAGCAACTGACTCTGGTCCGGAAAGATACAAAACCTCATCATACAATCCACCAAGCCACATTGCCTGAGCACATCCAAAAACATTTTCATTGTTTACCGTAAGTTTTGTCGGAATACCTGCCTTCAATGTAATATTTTTAGGAAAATACTCAAAGCCAACTGCGTCAATAAACGCAAGCTGCTTCATGTCAGATCCCGTTCCTACAACCCGAACGCTAGCGACCTGTTGCTTATCATTTTCGTTTGATGAACTTCTGGCAAAGTCGCTCGCGCTTACTATTCCCAAAACATTAAGCTGGGCATTTACATTAAAAATAGCAAACAAAAGAATAAAAAGACCAGCAAGTAAATTGAAGGTTCCGCTAAGTGCAGTATTTTTCTGTAATCTCACACTTGAAAAACTCAAAAATCCAAGCATCGGGAGTGTCCCCAGAGCAAAAGTTAGCATCATAAGTGCACTTAAGAAAAAGTTTCCCGTGGTGAGAGCGACAGTTTGGGCCATCAAAGTAAATCCACAGGGGAGGAAGAAAGTCATCGCGCCGATCGTAAACGGCATATATTTTCCTTTAAAATTCTGTTCATTTGATGCATAGCGCGAGAGAAACTTTGGGAATCCAAAACGGATTTTCTTTGCCCATGACACACCAAGCATTTGAAGCGCTAAAATGACCATCATTATCGATACTCCAATGATAAAAACCGAACTCATCCGAAGGGATATCTGAAAAATTGAGCCAATTACCCCTAATAATCCGCCGAGCACGGTGAATGATACTAACCGACCAATATTAAAAAGTGCAAAGGGCAGCGCACGTTTATTTTCATCTTTACCGCCATACAACTGATTCCACTGTTTGGACATGGAAAGAAGAACTCCTCCCACAAGTGCGGCACAGCTTGAGACGCTTGCAATCAGACCAATGACAAAGAATGTAGGAAGTGTCGATTCATTCGAGAGGCTAAATTGAGCAAAAACTTTTGTATCTTCAACGATAATGTACGCAATAATAAATACGATGCCAATAACAAGAGCTTGTGCGATCTCCAGCTGTCCAACTTTAGCTTGACCGATCGGTTGCTCAGAGAAGGTATATCCCAGATCTGAAAAATTTTTATTGAGATTGTCAATATGTGGAACATGACCTTTTTCATACGTGATTTCTACTTTTGAATCTGAAAGCGTAGCTTTTACATTCTTCACCCCATCAAGTTTTGAGATTTTTTTATCCAAGAGCACCTCACAAGCACCGCAGTGCATACCGGAAACATATAATGTGCAGGAGTTTGTTTTTTTCATAATGAATAATAATACTACTGTACCAATATTTTGCAATCAACTACAGAAGAAAAAAATTCTTCAAAAAAAGATGGGTTGCAATCTAATCATATTCGATATATCTTATATGAAGTAAGGTTGTAAGTCAATGAGTTTTATGAGCCTACCTTGCTTGATTATACATTTTAAATTGTTTCATATACCATGAAAGACGAAAAGAAGAAAGCCGTAAAAACGGCAAAAACCAGTACCATACATCCTTCCAATGGGCTTTTTGCCATTGTACTTGTTCTTGTTGTGATGTCTGCCATCCAAGTATTCCAAACACAGCAGCTTTTGAATGCTGTATTAAATGGAGCAGTGAAGGTTGGCGCTCCGTCTCAAGGAAGTTCAGTTGGACTTCCGAGCCAGGTTGGCGGTTGTTAATCACCTTATGAAATACACCAAAACACATCTACTATATACGCTGATTGCTGTTCTTGCTCTTTTATATGCCTCAAACATCTACTATACAAAAAGTCTTACTTCAGCGCTTGTTGAACTACCCGTCAAATTATCCTTTGTAATAATACAGGGACCAGCGGATGCATGTAAAAATTGTTTTGATGCAAAATCCATCGTTCAGTCGCTTGAAACTTCCCAAAAAACTACCTATAAAACAAGGGTCTTCCCGTTTGATGATCCTATATCTTTGCAGTATATTGAAAAATATCGTATTGAAAATCTTCCCGCAATCATTGTAGCAGGGGATATCTCAAATGAGAGAGTAACAGATGCCTGGCAATCATTATCTGGAAAAGAGGTAAATAAAAGTGTCGTGCTTGAAAATTTGTTACCGTACTATGACCTAAAAACGGCAAAAGTAAAAGGAGTAATTAATGCTACTTTGATAAAAGATGCAACGTGTGAAGAGTGTTTCGATGAAAATATATACCTAAATATTCTCAAGAATTTTGGCCTCATCATCAATGACGCTAGTACCTATGACGTCGGCTCTCCAGAAGGTAAAACATTTATTGGAAAATACACTATTACAAAAGTGCCAACGCTCATTCTTTCTTCAGGAACGCAAGCCTATCCTAACTTTATAAATTCGTGGTCAGAGGTTGGGACTATTGAAGAAGATGGCACTTTGATACTTCGAGACGTTCAAAAAATTAATACTCAATACAAAGAACTATGAAGAATTCATCCCCATATAAAATCGCAGCCAATATGTTTTCAATTTTTGAAAGTAAGATATATAGGTTCATATTCTTACCGGTGCTGATTCTTTTCATTGGTCTGTATACATTTTTTTATGGGTTCTACACAATTCCGTTGCCAACCGGAGTGCTGGGATTTTTTCGGATGGCAGAACCCACAACATTTGAGATCTTTTATATTCTTTTTTCAGCGACTGTATCCGCGCTTATTACAACGATAACCATATACTCAATACGAACGAAATTGAGTGCTGGCACACGTGGGACAGTCACCTCACTATTTGGCGTTTTAACCAGTATATTTGGCATCGTATGCCCTGCGTGTCTGGGGATAAATTTTCTCGCTTTCGGAAATGTTTTTACCGCTCAAGTACCATTTTTGGTTCCTTATATTTTGTGGATCCAAATAAGCGGTATCGTTTTCCTTCTAATAGGACTTTATTTTGTCGCAAAAAATGCCTATGAAAAGA
>PCVM01000082.1:0-3838 GCA_002796045.1 Candidatus Roizmanbacteria bacterium CG11_big_fil_rev_8_21_14_0_20_36_8 | reverse complement strand
CGATATTCAGAAGAAGTCGAAAGTGACCCGTGAGCTTGATGCAAAATTTATCGTGCTTTCGTTTTTTGTCATAGCGTTATTGGTCTACCAACTGACTGCTATCTTTGGAGGACTTGGTAGCCAAAAAATAGGAAGTGTTGAAAAAGGAATAATCACCATAGATTCAGGTGAGAAAATAGTCATTGCTGATATGATCGAAACAGTGACCCCAAAAGCAGGATTTACAACACGCGTACAGTGGGGTGATATTGTGGCGAAGATGGTACAAGAGGAAGTTCTTGATCCTCAAAAATTAGAAGGTATTTTAACAAAAAACTACCGTCAGGAAATGAGGCCAGAATGGAAGGCTATACTTGCTGGAGAAGATATAACCCTTTCAATTGGCAGTGACAATGCTGTTTTTATGATGTATGTTCTTTGGACCTTGGCAAAGCACAATAATAATCAAATTTTGACAAGTAGTCCTATTGCTTCGTATTTTGAAAATTACGACATTGGTGTTGGGCGCGCTGGTTATGGAGATGTCTTGCTTCTTTCCCTGACCCCAGAGCAGCAGGCAATTGCAAAGAAAGTCGCTGAAAATGCCTATCGTCCGTGCTGTGGTCAATCGACCGCAGCCCCCGACTGCTCACATGGATTTTCTGCACTTGGTCTCATTCAACTAATGGCATCTCAAGGGTATTCAGAAAAAGAAATTTTTGACACATTTATTCAGTTTAATTCATTCTGGTTTCCGGAAACATATATCAAAAATGCACTGTACTTTAAGGCGACAGAAGGACTCGACTGGAGAGATGTCTCAAAAGAGCTTGTTGCGGGAGCAGAGTATTCAACATTGCAAGGATCATATAAAGCAAAAAACTACTTGAAAGAAAAGTTTGGAATGTGATGAAAAATTGAAGTTCTGTGGGATAAAAATTATGAAATTATTATTAACATCAGATGGACTATCAAACGCATCTATTTCAAAAGCTCTTGAAGAGCTGCTGGGCAAATCTGCTCAGGGGGTGAAATTGGCATTTATCCCAACCGCCGCCAATGTTGAACCGGGTGATAAATCATGGATGATTAATGATCTGAACAATTTTAGAAAGACTGGGTTTGAAGTCGATATTGTTGATATATCTGCCGTGTCAAAAGTGGTTTGGTTACCCAGACTACAAGAAGCAGAACTGCTCTTTCTGGGTGGAGGCAACACGTTTCATCTGATGCATTGGGTGAAGCAATCGGGTTTGCAGGAGGAGTTACCAGAACTTTTGAAGACGAGAGTGTACGCAGGAATCAGTGCTGGTAGTTGTATCGCTGGACCAACCATTTACAACTCAGTGCAAAAATCTCTTTGGCGAAAAGTACGAGCTGAAATAAAAGAAGGCTTGGGGCTAGTAGATTTTCAGTTCATTCCTCACTTGAATTCTCCCTACTTCAAAAATATTAGAGAAGATAACTTGAAGAAAGCAGCCAAGGACCTTACCGATCCAGTCTATGCTCTGGATGATAACTCCGCACTCAAAATCGTCGATGGTAAGGTTGAAGTTATCAGTGAAGGGAACTATCTAACGTTTAATTTGTTGCAATGAAAAACAACAAAGTCAAAGAACTATCAAATTTTGTAGCCAGCTTTATGCAGCATTGTCAAGTTTTGTAGTTTCATCTATAATGACCTTATGCTCGAAGATTTCCCCAAACAGATCACTGAGAAAACTCAAGAGAAGTTTGCTGTTAGCGAATCAGGACTGTATGCCCTTAGTATTACTGCCAGATGTAAGGCTAAAAACTACTTAAGAGTTGAAATTGATGGCCAATTATTTAGAGAAATCCCCCCTAAAGATAACATTCAAAAAAATACTGTACCTCCTGCTTGGAATGGTGCCAAACTAAAAGGTAAGTCACAAACGAACATTTTTTTACTACGTCTTGAAGTAGGTGAGTATACTATTACCTTTATCCCCAAAGGTAGCGCGCGAGTAGAAAGTTGGGATTTTCAGCAAGTTTTGGACCCGACAAAAATCGAGCTTAACCTAGAACAACAAGCTGAAAATGGTAATGGGCGACCTTGGGTAACCATTGCGCTTATTGATCTTCCCTTAAAATCAATCAACTCTGAAGCTACCGTTGATTGGCATTATTTCGACGGCGATGATGTGAAACTGATTATTGATAATGAAGTTGAGAAAAATCCGGACTCAATACTTTGGAAAGATTGGGTTTGGCATGCCAAACCAAGGCAACTTTTTAGTGGCTCTAAAAAAGAACAGAAAACTGTTGTTAAAAACTTAAACAAAGGCACCCATTACATTGAATTTTGGGCAGACAAAACTCCAACATTACACAGAGTAGTTTTGGATTTAGGTGGATTAGAAACAAAGGAAACCAGGGAAGATACAGATCAACCATCACCTAGTACTCCCACAGTCGATAATCCCAAGTGGACTGGAGATTTTGTTGATGACACTGACCAAATCATATTAGCTCGAGCCCTATTTGGCGAAGCAAGAAATACCTTAGTACCAGACAAAGCTAGGATCGCTATTGGTTGGGTGATTAAGAACCGCGTCGCAAGTAGCGGGTGGCCAGATACTTATTGGCAAGTAATTACCAAGCCCAGTCATTTTAGTGCTTTTAATCTTGGAGATGATAATCGTCCATTTGTCGAAGATCCTTTCCATACGGGCAAGGAAATCGACCGACAAGCTTGGAAAAAAGCATATGAAATTGCTGGCAAGGTCATCTCAGGCGAGCTGGTTGATCCAACGCAGGGGGGCAATCATTACTACGATGATAGTATTAGCACTCCAAGTTGGGCTGAAGATCAACAACCGACGCTCATTGTTTCTTATACCAATCAATATAGGCGAGAAGCAAAGGTGTTTTTTCTCAAATTATGAAACAGAAATATTTACTTTTCAGCTTTTTGTTAGTTGTCCTCATTTCACTGGCTTTTGTAAGATTGCAGACTAACGTGAGTGAGGTTGAGTCTTCTTTTTCACCAGTTGCTGCCAATCCAACAAATTTAATAGATATACAAAAGATGATTCCTTTTGATTTCGAAAATACTTCTCAGGGGAAGTTTGATGGTGTATTTGCGTCTAAAGATGGCTCTGAAAAGCAAGTATATTTTAATGACAAACCGCTTCGAGATTTTGCTTTATCCCCGTCACGACAACAAGCTATTTTTTCCTATGAACCTGGTGATCAAGAACTTTCAATTATGCTTCTTGATTTGAATGAGGGCAAAACTTGGGAAATTTTCTATTCGAATCACCCGTCTTGGGATGTGACAAGTGACCTACATTGGCTAGGAGATAACAATATTATTTTCCTGCGTCACTGTGGAACTTCTTGCCAAGGGTTAACATTGTTGAGTATGCGCGACGGAGAAATCGTTAATGCGACTCTGTCTTATATGTCTTTTTCTGATCAACCAGCATATACTCATTTTAAAGATTGGTTTGGAAAGGAACACAAAATGGAGAATTTTGTTGACACGGTACGTACAGAGATTATTGATAATAAATTTTATTTGATTTTTGAAATGAAGAATGAAGTGGGTGAGGCAAGCGGACAAAAGAAATTCTTGTTTGCAGAGGACTCACTTAATCTGGAGTTATAGGAACCTCCCCACCTCCTTCACCGTCCACTCAGGATATTCCCCCGCGGCGGCGGGGCAGGTCGGAGAATTACACCCTGTTTGAATTAACATTTTAATAAAAACTCATGGATTTTGATTACACCGTACAAACAAACAAGACATTTGATGATGCAGTGACGACTGTTGAACAGGAAACTGGCAAAGCCGGTTTTAAGGTGCTACATATTCATGACGTGCAAGCAACACTTG
>PCVM01000010.1:3890-4032 GCA_002796045.1 Candidatus Roizmanbacteria bacterium CG11_big_fil_rev_8_21_14_0_20_36_8 | reverse complement strand
TGTTATAAAAAGGAGAGTGATATTATATGAGTTTACAACAAAAGAAAATAAGTAAAATCCTAACCTTAACATTCTTATTTCTTTTTTTATTTCTTTTTTCAAACATAGTTTTTGCTGTTGATCCATCAACAGAACCATGTTG
>PCVM01000010.1:3705-3847 GCA_002796045.1 Candidatus Roizmanbacteria bacterium CG11_big_fil_rev_8_21_14_0_20_36_8 | reverse complement strand
TTAACAGTTGGAGCATATTTAGGAAGCACTTTACTTAAAAGTACAACCATTGCATCAGATGGAACCTATAGTCTAAATTCAGTTGGAGCAAATGATGGAGATTCAATTTCCTTAAAAGTATATGGTGCAGATTTTAATACAT
>PCVM01000010.1:482-3536 GCA_002796045.1 Candidatus Roizmanbacteria bacterium CG11_big_fil_rev_8_21_14_0_20_36_8 | reverse complement strand
TCTATATTTTAAAGAAGATAAAGCATTGTTTAGCGGAGATACTTTGTTTAAATCGGGTATTGGAAGATACGATTTTTCATATAGCGATAAAGAGCTTTTGAAGTATTCGTTAAAAACCATATTAAAGCTCCCGATTGATACAGAGGTGTATTCAGGTCATGGTGTTGGAACTTCAATAGAAGATGAACGGGGTATTATTTCGAAGTTTTTTTGAAAGTCGTTAATTGTTTAAGTAGTGCTTCTCGTTTATTTGGCAACTTTTCGTCGTCAACTTCTTTAAATAATTTGTTAAGTATTTCTCCAATTTGTGGACCGGGCTTTATTGAAAGCATATTCATTACGTCGTGGCCAGTAATTTTTAGATCTTGGACCGAAAACGGAATCCGTTGGACATCAATCAGTCTTTTTTTAAAAAGTTCTGTTCTCCAAGATGTTAATTTTGCTCCAGAGCCTAAACGATCTCCTGTACGCAGATCTAGCATATCCGTAATATTTTTTTTCCCAATATTTTTGATAAAACGTCTTAACGCTTTGTCAGATTGATCTTCAGATACTGTAAATTGATGATACTTTACCAAAGTTACAAATTTATTTTCTTGTTCCTTTGACAGTCTAAATCTGTGCGCAATTTTTTTTGCAAGCTTCTCTCCAACTACTTCATGATTATAAAAAGTGATTATCTTTGTTTTTTCATCTTTTGAATAAGTTTCTTTTTTCCCTACGTCATGTATTAGAGTGGCAAAAAGTGTAATTGGATCTCTTGAAGGGCAGTGTCTTAATGATTCTACTAAATGTGTTCCAACGTCATAAATATGATGCCTTTCAGGGCTTTTTTGATCGACTCCAAAACACTCATTTAATTCTGGTAAAATATAATTTAGAATTCCTGCATTTTTTAAAAACAATACGCCTTCGGCAGGATGGTCAGACGTAAGTATTTTGAAAAACTCATCTCTGATTCTTTCCCAAGAAATCTTATTGATTAAATTTGAGTTTTCATTAAGCGATTTCATAGTTGCCGGCTCGATCATAAACCCAAGTTGGGATGCTTGCCTTATTGCTCTTATAAGCCGCAGCGCATCTTCTTTAAATCTAATATCAGGGTTACCGACTGCTTTTAAAATATGATTTTTTATATCAATTTGTCCGTCGTATGGGTCGGTGATTTTGCTTCCATCATATGCTATTGCATTGATTGTAAAATCGCGCCGTGCTAGATCTTCTTCAACTGTTTCAGCCCATTCTATTATGTCAGGATGCCTGACATTGGAATAATTAGACTCTTTTCTAAAAGTGGTTACCTCAAAAATATACGAAGTTCCTTCGTGTTCGATAGGTATTCCGACTGTGCCGAATTGATTGTTATAAAAACTATGTGGAAATATTCTCATTATCTCTTCTGGTTTTGCACTAGTTGTGAAGTCCCAATCTGAGACTTTATGATTCATTATTAATCCACGGACTGTTCCACCAACGAGGTAGATTTTATGCCCAGCACTTGAAAACTGATTCATGAAGTTTTGAACAAAAGTTGGTATTTCTAACATAGCGCTATTATATCCCTTTGATTGTATTGGTTGGGAGGATTCTTTCGATTATCGATATTTATTCAATATAAAGACTTTTTAATATATCTAAATTCTTCTTATCCGGGCCTTTATTATCAAATCCTGGTGTTTCGATAATAAAAGGCAGATGCTTAGTGCGAGGATTGTTTAAAAAGTTTCTAAAAACATCGAGTCCGACATTTCCCTCTCCAATGTTGTCATGTCTGTCGCGAAGACTTCCAAATTGATCACGGCTATCATTCAAATGAACGACTTCAAGATTGTTAAGTCCGGTAATTGAGTCAAATCTATTGAGAAATATTTCAAAATTTTCCTTTGATCGCAAGTCATATCCTGCCGCATGCAAGTGGCAAGTATCAAGACAAACTTTCAAGCGTTTATTATTGATACTTTCAAGAATTGAAGATAGTTGTTCGATACTCTGACCAATCTTTCGATTTCCTGCATTTTCCAATATCATTAGTGAGTTGTCAGGAGTATTTTCAAGCACATTTTTAATATTGCCAATTAAAGTTTTATATTCTTTTGTATCTTTTATTAATTCGTAATTGGTAATTCGTAATTCGTCATTCTTGAACGAACCGGTATGGACAATGCTTCCAAGAACTCCCATTCGAGCGGCAAGTCGTAATTCACTAATCAATGCTTTAATTGATTTTTTACCTGTTTCTGCAGGATCTGCTAGATTTATTAGGTAAAGAGCATGAAAGTATACCGGGTCGATTATTAATTCCTTTTTGATTTTACGAAATTCTCCCACTAATTCAGAGCCTATTTGTGCTGGTTTCCAAGCCCTTGGAGAACTTGAAAAGATTTGTAAACAATTCCCACCTTTTTCGATAAGACTATTTAACGCATTTTTATGACCCCTAGCACTTGAAAGATGAGCCCCTAGTTTATATTTCATGTAATAAATTGTACTAGAATAAAGTATAAAATTACAAATTTGACTTTTTGGCAGAAAATATTGAGTTGCGATAATGAAAATATTATTTCCAGTTTGGACATTCCTGATAACAGATTAGTTAATTAATCAAACTTTGCTCTTGACATAAATTAGCAGAGTTGATATATTAATGCTAATTAGGGAGCGAAGTGTAATATTTTGAAATTATTACTAATATGGACGAGTTAACACAAAGGCAAATAAGCATATTAACTGCGATAATCCGCGAATATACAGATTCAGGATGCGCAGTGGGCTCAGAAATTATTGAAAGGAAGTATAAGCTGGGAGTTTCACCGGCTACGATTAGAAATGAGATGGTCGATCTTGAAAAAAAAGGGTATTTACAAAAAACTCATTTTTCTTCAGGAAGATTACCCTCGCCAAAAGGATATCGTTTTTTTATCAATAATGTCATGGAGGAAAAACAGCTTTCAACTGTTGATGAGGTTGCTTACAAGCATAGTATCTGGGATGATAGAAATAAAAAGTCGAAGATGTTGTCACAAGCTAGTCGTGTTCTTGCCGCACGAACTGGAT
>PCVM01000010.1:0-324 GCA_002796045.1 Candidatus Roizmanbacteria bacterium CG11_big_fil_rev_8_21_14_0_20_36_8 | reverse complement strand
GTTAGTCCAAGTGATTTATATTTTATTTTAGGACCCGATGATTTCAGAGACCCATTTTTCGACAGATGTTCAAGCATTTTTGGAGATTTTGAGGCGGCTGGAATCAGGGGAATTATCGGAGTCGTCGGCCCAAAGCACTTGAAGTATGAGCTAGTTGCGCCGCAGATAAGATTTTTTTCAGGTTTGATTGAGGAAATAATTCAAGCAGAAGATAATAGTATTTAATTTAACATATGTCAAAAAAAATAGTAGAAAAAGATAATATTGAGATAGATAAAGAACTAGTAAATTGTAAAGCTGAAATTGCAGAAGTGAATAGTAAAT
>PCVM01000043.1 GCA_002796045.1 Candidatus Roizmanbacteria bacterium CG11_big_fil_rev_8_21_14_0_20_36_8 | reverse complement strand
AACATTTACACAATTTACAGCGCCATTATATAAGGCTTCACCATCAGCATCATTAGTCGTATCTGTATCTTTGATATTAGTAACCGCTGTAGTAAAATTCGAATTACACTTCTCAAGAACAGGGCCAACGTTTCCTGCTGTCCAATCCGCAGAAACCGATCCCGCTGCCATAAATACGGCAATGCCGATTATAAAAGTAGATAATATCAACAGCGAACGAGACCTGAGAAGGGATAAATTCATTTTATTTTTAAAAGTTGTAAACACTCCTCATTCTAACCGATTTTTTTGCTCTTTGTCAACACCAATCAAAGCTCCGTCACCCGATACTGCAAAGCCTCAGCTATATGAGCCTCATCAATATTGTCAGAAAGCTCCAAGTCAGATATGGTCTGTGCGACCTTAATCGTCTTAAAATATGACCGCGCTGAAAGTGCGAGTCTGTCAACTGCTTGTTTTAATAAAATTTGGGCACCATCTGTCATTTTGCAAAATTTTTTAACATCTGTTGCGCGCATCTCACTATTAAATGATATTTTGAGAGCTGAAAATCGCAAACCTTGTCGCGCTCTTGCTTTTTCCACACGCCCGCGGACTACATCGCTTTTTTCAGATTCGTATTCTTCCGAAAGCTTGTCAACCTCAACAGGCGGAACATCAATATGGACATCAATCCTATCAAGAAGTGGACCAGATAATCTTTTTTTATATCGAGCAATTGCACCAGGACTACAAATACAACTCTTTTTCGGATGACTCAAAAATCCGCATGGGCATGGATTTGAAGCGGCAAGAAGTAAAAATCTTGCCGGAAATGTGAGCGTGCCCGCAGCTCGCGATACTGTGACAACCCCATCTTCAAGTGGTTGTCTCATCGACTCAAGAACACTTCTTGGAAACTCTGGAAACTCATCAAGAAATAGTACCCCACGGTGTGAAAGCGAAATCTCGCCAGGCGTCGGATGACTTCCTCCACCAATGAGGCCGATTCGAGAAGTCGTGTGATGAGGAGAACGAAATGGACGCACACCTGCAAATATCTCCTCAGTGAGCTCGCCTAAAATCGAGTAGACTTTTGCCACTTCCAAAATCTCATCCTTGTCCATAAGCGGGAGAATTGTTGGCATTGTTCGTGAAAGTAAAGTTTTACCGGCTCCCGGCGGGCCCTTGAGGTGGATATTATGGAAACCAGCGGCCGCTATCTCAAGGGCCCGCTTTGCCTGCTCCTGTCCTTTTATTTGAGAAAAATCGTATAAAGAGTAACGAGTTATTTTTTTATCTTTTGGACCCGGAATATACTCTTCAATTTTTTTAATTCCCCTGAGATGATCGACTAATTGACGAAGGGATACGACAGGAATTATCTTTACATCTTCAAAAATAGACGCTTCTTTTGCATTTTCCACAGGAATGTATACCTCTTTAAGTTTTTCTTCTTTTGCAACAAGTATCAAAGGAATTATTCCCGAAACTTTCCTTACCTGCCCTTCAAGAGAAAGCTCACCAATAAACATTTTTCCTGCCAATGATTCTTGTGTTATGGAATTTGATGCGGTGAGAATGCCGATTGTTATCGGAAGATCAAAAGCTGAACCCGATTTTGGAATATCGGCAGGAGCCAAATTTATTGTAATCCGAGAGTCGGGCATGACAAAACCAGCATTTGTTATCGCTGTCCTGACGCGGTCTTTTGCCTCATCTATCGATTTATTTGGAAGACCGACGATGGTGCAAGTTGGAAATCCTCCATCCGCCACGTCAACCTCGACTTCGATGAGATATCCGCTAAGACCCAGAGTGGCTCCAGCGATGACAGTTGCAAGCATAATGTTATACCATTATACATAAATTATTCTTCGTTCATCGATCTTTTTTTGTAGACGTAGATCGCAAGTATGACACCTGCCCCGCCGACTAGGATAAGAAGTATTGCTCCTATTAAAAACATTGGGTTGCGATTTTGACTTGCATCTTGATCTGTTGGAACAGCAACTGATGCTGTCTGATTCAACACATCTTCTCCACTTTGCGCCAAAACTGATGAAATTTGCTGTTTTGGAATAAAACTTGGGGTGACATCTCGTCTCGGATTAGTTTTCGATGTTACTTTTCCATCAATATTTATTTTCTCAGAAGCTATAAACTCCTTATTTTGACCAAGCACTTGGGATGTTTGCAGCCTAACAGTTCTTCTCACTCCCGCAACCTCAGCCATATATTGGATTGTGTATTCAGTCTCAGGTAAATACTCAGTTGCAATACGATAAAATCCATTTGTATCTGTTTTTGTTTGATAAATTGCCCTTGTCATATACGGAACGTATATTCCAACAGTCGCATTTGACATCAACAACCCATTTTGGCCATAGGCATATCCTTCGATATATCTAGGCATAGGTTGAAGATTGACGCTCACGGTTTGAGAGTCGTCAGCAAATACAGTGTTCATACCAAACGCTTTGTCAATAAGGCCAAAAAGTGTTTTCTGAATAATGTTTAATTTTGACAATTTCAAAACTTCAACGAGATTTTGCTTCTCAAAAGTTATTCGATAATACTCGCCGATAGCTAAATTCTTTGCTCCACCTGGCAAACTGAAGGAAAATTCCCCTCGCACATCAGGTCCGCCTGTTTTTTTATCGATTTCCTTGAATGGATTGCAAACTGATTGCATTCCGTTTACTTTACATTTTTCGACTTTCACCAAGGCCAAAGGAGATGAAACACGTCCTGAATAATGAAGGCTTCCATTACTATCCAACTGTTTAGTTTGTGAGAGAATCGATATGCCATCATCAGCATTATTAACTTGTGCAAGATCACTTCGCGCTCCTGCGACTTGCTCTGCCTGCTTTCTGACCGGAATATCTCGGTGTTCTGGCTTTCCGCCAACTTGCGTGGTTACCTCATCAGGATAATAAATATCTGAATAAAGCTGATCGTATCCTGAAGCAATTGTTGAAGAATCAGCTTTGGTCAAATGAAGGTAATTTGTTTTATTTGGCACAAGTTTATAATCCCCATCAACGACAAAGAAACTATACCAGCCATCATTCTGGGTCGTGTATGGATTGAGTAAAGTAAACGGACTACTGTTTTGAGCAGTTGCGTACTCTTGTGTGAATACTCCTGATTGATTTTTTTGAAGAAGTGAAACATTCACTCCAGAAACCGGCTCAAGAGTATCAGCATCAAAAACCACTCCGTACGGATCCCAAACTTGCCCTTCACAAAGGGAAGAGGAGAATAATAATGATAAATCAGCCTGCTGTTGACCTGCAAGACCTTCTGGATTTGGGTCGGGGTCTGAGGTGTCCAATTCATGCCAAAGAAGAAATTTTCGAGAGTATATTGCAGGAGTGTAACTTTGCCACTCAATAATTTTTGGAGTGATATTTCCAGAACTATCAGCACTGATAGTTTGTGGATTGTTTTTCTTGACGAAATTGCCTCCTTCAAAAAAGAATATTCCGTAATCATCCCCAATTAAATGCTCCCCCATAAAATTATTCTCAGGAACAGGGTCATTTTCTACTGATCTAATGCGATAACCTAAAGTTTCTTCCATTATTTTCAGATTGTCACACTCCGGAGCTGTCGCATTTGCATCGCCGCACATTAGCTCTTTGTCAAGTTCATGACTGCCTGTTGTACAGATAACTTTTGGATCATTGTTCGCATTTGCATAATCAAGACACTCAGTAATATAAACTTTGTCGCTTTTTGCTGGCTTGACTTGGGGGTGGACTGTCAGCTGGGTTCGATGCCACCAGTTATTAGATCTTGTAGGATCATTAGGCAAACACTTAGTGTTGTAACTGTTTATACCTTCCACATCATAACAATATTGTGATTGCATACAAATAAATCTCCAACCCAAAGGGGTCTCGTTACTTGGAACGGGTGTCAAAGTTTGTGCAATAACCGAGCTTGAAAGAAATAATGACGATAATAATATCGTAAAACCCAGAAGAAATTGTTTCATATTAATCTAATAATGTCACACTGCAGAGACGTTGTCAATATATGGTCATTGTCATCATACTTTGAATATACTAATATGATTACTGGACATGTTTTCTACCATATGTATATTAATATAAAAAAATTTATGGCTTTGTTTAT
>PCVM01000080.1:3459-7587 GCA_002796045.1 Candidatus Roizmanbacteria bacterium CG11_big_fil_rev_8_21_14_0_20_36_8 | reverse complement strand
TGCTGATACTTTTAAAAGGTGCCAACCTACGGATTCAGTATTAAAGGTGAGTTTTTTTACAGAAGTTAGCAGTATACTTTTCAGTAGAGACGACATATGAATATTGTAGCAAATATACTCTACTTCTATGATGATTTAGGTAGACTTATGCTTAACATATAGATACAGGCTGTCCTCAAAAATTGGAAGTACCGACCTCAACATGGCTATTTTTCTTGTCTTATAAATTTTATATATCCCAAAGTGAGCGCGACGCAAAGTCCGACTGTTACAACCGAAAATCGTACTTTGTCATCTCCACTTCCAAAAACTCGAACAACGCTATATAAAAGAGTGAAGACTCCTCCAAGAAGGACTCCGTCTGCTATCACTAATAGTTTTTGAGCAAGCAACAAACTAACAGAAAGTGCAATAATTGAGGCGATAAGAGCTATTATCGAAACATTTCGATTGTAGTCATTGATATTTTTTTGATAATCTTCGACTTGTTTATCATATTTTTCTTGTTTATCTACAAGATCTGCAGATGTTGAAGAATCTTTTGAAGCATCAATGGGCATAGAGTAAACTTTCAAAGTAGAAGGCATTTCTGGATACTTTGGCTCATTATAAAAGGCCGAAATCCCAAGACCGACAAAAACAGCAATAATTATTCCTAAAAATATTATGTATATTATCTCAATCGTCCTTGATCGATTTTGTTTGATTGACATATTGGTATTATAATACTTCTCAATTAATTAATTCATCTTCAAGTCTATTTTGTTACTTTTTGTCAGGTAAAAAATATAATGCAACAGAGTTCATGCAGTATCTCTTCCCTGTCGGATCTGGTCCATCGTCAAAAACATGACCCAAGTGACTTCCACATTTATCAAGTACCTCAATCCGTGCGTCTCCCAACCCATTTTCGCGTCCTAGAACCAAAGCATTTTCATCAATTGGCGCCCAAAAACTTGGCCATCCGGTCCGTGAATCATATTTTTGTTCTGATCGAAAAAGTGCGATATCGCAACCCACACTGAAGTATGTTCCACTTCGCTTTTCATTATTTAAAGATCCTGTATATGGGATTTCTGTTCCTGCATCGCGAAGAATATGGTACTGCAGTGGATTTAAAATACTTCTCCACTCAGCTTCCTTTTTACTCAGGCTCTCATCAAATTCTCCTGAAATAATATTAGTATTGTCAGAAGAAGAGGTAATGTTTGACGAGGTTTTTTTATTATTAAAATTGTAAATTAATACAATCGCAAGAATTATAATAATGACAAGAATTATTTTTTTTAAGTTCAACACTTTGATTATAAATAACTGTCAAATCTTATTCTGTGACATGTGTAACCACCGGGATTTTTTACTAAATAATCTTGGTGATATTCTTCAGCTTTGGTAAATTTTATCAACGGAACTACCTCTGTGACAACTGGGTTCTCCCAGCGTTTCGACTTGTTTACAACATCAATAAATTCGATTGACTCCTTCTTTTCTGTTTCATTGGTATAAAAAATCACTGATCTATATGAAGTACCGATATCGTTTCCTTGCCTATTTAAAGTTGTTGGATCATGAATTTGAAAGAAAAAATCTAGTAATTTTTTAAAAGGTGTTATCTCCGAGTCGTATTTAATCTCAACAACTTCGGCATGACCTTGGTGATTTTCGTACGTAGGATTTTCAATTTTCCCACCAGAATAGCCAACTGTGGAGCTTATGACCCCGTCACGGGTTCGTATAAGATCTTGCAATCCCCAAAAGCAACCTCCTCCAAGTACAAGTGTTTTTATCATCAAATTATTTTTTGGGGATAAACTTCATTGAAATAGAATTCACACAGTGGCGGATATTTTTATGCGTTAATCTTTCGCTAGTAAATATATGCCCCAGATGACCGCCACAATTTGCGCAAGTTATTTCTGTTCGAATACCATCTGAGTCAAGTGTTTTGTTTACTGCACCTGGTATCTCATCATCAAAACTAGGCCAACCACAAGACGATTCAAACTTATCTTTTGAAGAGTACAGTGGAGCGTCACATGCGCGACAAATATATTTCCCCACATTTATGTTGTCAACGTACTCGCCAATAAATGGAGCTTCTGTTCCTTTGTTAATTATGACTCTTTTTTCCTCATCAGTTAATTTATTCATAGTTTTATCCAAAAGTAAAAGCGAAAATTTCTGCATCATCATCTTGAAATTCAAGGCGAAGAAGGTGGCGTCCAGAACTCGATAGTTTGATCAATTTATACAATCGATCTTTCTCAATCGTGACAATGCCGTCAATATTGTCTTCACCGAAATCTTGCACTTTATCATCAATAAATACTTTAACTTTTGAAGTTGTTTCTTTTGTACGCATAACAAGAAATACTTCTTTAGAGTCAAAATTAAGAGTAAGAACTGCGCCTTTCTGAGGATTTGCATACTCCTCCATCACATTCCAGTTACCCTCATATGCAACTTGGTTATTTTTCAATCTTAATGGTGCGGAGTACTTTGCTAAAGTATCTTCATTTATCCCTTCTTTTGATGCAAAACCTTTGATACGACCATATCCGAGATATATCTCTGGTGTTTTTGTGTCAACTTTGTATGTTGGATTATCAATATCAGTTGTCACATCTGTAGCTCCCGCTTCTTTAAGTAGCTCTTGAATGATCTTTTCACTTTCGTCGTAGTCTCCTTCGCCAAAATGAGTGTAGGCAATGCGTCCGTCTTTATCTATAAAATACTTTGCTGGCCAGTAGCGATTCTCATATGCTCGCCAGGTCGCAAAGTCGTTGTCCTGAACAATTGGATAAGTAAGCTCAAAATCCTTTATCGCTTGAGCTACATTTTCTTCATTCTTTTCAAACTCGAACTCCGGCGAATGAACTCCAATTATTACTAATCCCTTATCTTTGTATTTTTCGTTCCATGCACGCAAGTAAGGAAAAGTCCTCTGACAGTTTATACATGAGTAAGTCCAAAAATCAATAATCACTACTTTCCCCTTTAGCTCTTCAAGCGTCAGGGGGTCTGAGTTGAACCAAGCTCCACCTGCTATGATCTCTGGGGCTTTTGGACCTTTTGAAGAAGTATTTTCCGAGTCAATAATTGGTGTAATCTTTTTGACCATTGGTTTTTGATTAACATTTATAAGCTCTTTTTTGATAAGATCGTTATCTTCAAATTTAATCAAACCTACTCCGTACTGCGGGAAGGTTTTTAATACAAAAGTTTGAAATTGACGATCAATATTGAAAAATATCCCTAATCCAGTCAAAATCATAAACACTCCAAATATTTTTTGAATTCGACCAAGATTTGACAAAAGCCATGGCATTTTTTGAAGCACATTCTGACCTCCTAACATTATCAAAAACATTGGAATAGCAGTACCGAGAGAATATGCGATCGTAATTAAAAACGTGTCAATTGTAACTGTTCCTGTTATAGCAAGGGAGATTACTGAAGCAAGAATCGGTCCGACACAAGGGGTCCAAAGAAGACCGACTGAAAATCCTATAAGCAATCCTCCTCTAAGTCCTGTCTTGCTTTTTGCGTTTGGTATAAAACTTGCGAATTTTGAAAAAAGTTTTTCTAAGATAACTTGAAATCTTGGAAAAAGAAGTGAGAGTCCAAAGCCAGCTATTACAATAATTGATGTAAAACGTAGAGTTTCAGCTGGGATACCACTTAGTCGGACAATAGTTGAGAGAAAAAGAGTGAAAAAAGTAAAACTCAAAATAAATCCAATAACAACTCCAATCGGTCGTAATTTTCCAGTATTCGTGTCGCTAATACTCGATGTGAGGATGATTGGAAGTATGGGTAATATACATGGCGATAGTATCGTAACAATTCCTGCAATAAACGAAAATATAAGAAGAAGAATCATAAGTATATAAATTTAATAATCTCAGTAAACATTGTACAAGACTCGTGGTAGATCATACGAATGAATCAAAAAAATCAGGGTGTTTTATCAAAGTCTCAATTCTTTTTAAGTAAATTTCTGAATCTTGTCTATCACTTCATCAGATTGACCATGACTGTAGACTTTTAAGAATATAAAAAAAATTACTCTTTCAAGATTGAAGGAGTAGAGATCTAAAATTTTTCTAATATCACTCTTTAGAAAAT
>PCVM01000080.1:625-3410 GCA_002796045.1 Candidatus Roizmanbacteria bacterium CG11_big_fil_rev_8_21_14_0_20_36_8 | reverse complement strand
GAGATCTAAAATTTTTCTAATATCACTCTTTAGAAAATCTGCTTTTACGAAGTCCATAACTTATTATATTCTATTTTAAAATTGAGTAGTTGGTTATGGAGAGGGAGTGAGTTAGTCAATTATCAATCCATTTCTGTCTGATACAATATTGACAGATTAATATGGAAAATAAGTCAAAATTATTGTTTCTCCAAAGCTGGTACTCAAAAGTCACCGACATTTGGTATCCATGGCTTAAAGAGGAGGTTGAAAAAAAAGGTTACACTGCATATTTCCCTGATATCCCTGAAATGCGGAAAGACGTTCCCGACATGAATAAGATGCTTAAATATGAAGTACTATTGGTTGTATAAAATCAATAAAACCAATCCCATTCAGGAGAAAATACTTCTTGAATATTCCCATCTCGTATTTTATACACACCATCTTCCACAACCATCGTCCATGTCCCCTCGTAATAATGGTAGTCCACTTCACCATCGTTCCAGTTTTTGGTGATAAATTTTACGTATGCCGTGTCATCAGTATCCTCATACCGCTCTGTCAAAACGACATCAACATCCAAGATATCAGTAAACCTATTAGTCCACTCCTCAAAATCTGTTTTTTGTAGATAATCTTCACTAAGAAGGGTAAATCCATCTTCCATACGTCTAGCTTTTAGATAAGTATAAAAAGCTCGAACCGACTCTTCTGGAGATATAGACGGATCAACGGCAATTTGTGCAATTTCCACTTCGGTCAAGTAAGGTGTCATCTCTTTGATGTTATCTGCTCTGATAAAAAGTGAGATCCCTGCAAGTCCCATGGTATTGACACCGATAAGCTCTCCGCACTGATCTGTGAGCGGCCCTCCACTCATCCCACTAACGAGACTAATACTCGTTTGTATATACCCAACTTTATCGTTTTTTGATTTCCTATAATCTATAAAGCTTCCTTTCAGGGTTGTCGCCTCTCCGCTCAGGTCTGTCCCCATGGGGTACCCTGTTGAGAGCACCGGCTCATCTTCGATCAAATTGACACTGTCCGGAAGGCTAAAAGCAAGATCTGGAAATTCTTCTTCTATATAAAGGATTGCAAGATCCGCCATCGAGTCTCCGACCATCTTCGCCGGTGTCACAAATGACCCGTCAGGAAAGATGATCTTTGGCGCAGGTTCGTCTGCGATGACGTGAAAATTAGTCAACACCCGATTTTTAGAGATAAAAAATCCTGTCCCTTCGGAATTTCCACCGACGATTCTTACAACTGATTTTTGTAGACGTTCCTTTGCCCCATATGTACAAAAGAATTTACCATAATACCCATACTGTGTTCTCAAATAGTCAGTTATCACAAATAGTGATGTAATTATATATAAGACTACTCCGATAATAAATATTGATTTGAGTAAATTTTTTAGGCTTTTGAATGGAAAGATGATTGTTTCAAAAAGTATTTTTATAAGAGAAAAAACGAATAAAAATGCAAATTTGACTAGATAATATGCGGAGTATGTAACCAGTTTCAGTGGGAAATAGCGGAGGGGGAAAAGTAGGCGTTTGAAGTACGCGCGGAGTCTCTTGATGAGACTTCTCTGTTTCAATTTTATTTTTTTTGATGCTTTTTCAAAGTAATCCATATGAGACTGCACTATCCAAGATGAGTCAATTGTACCACCTTGCCTCGCCCACCGTAGCTTTAGCAGCAATCCAGCAATTAGCGCACTTAAGTCAATTAGAAATTTGAAATTAGAAATTAGTATATAGGCTCTCCTCCTTACCAAGGAGGAGTCCCCCGCTAGGGGGGAGGTGGTTGAAATAATAATCTAATAGCTAACAGCTAATGACTAACGACTAATATGGGGGAGGTGGTTTTAACTACTAACTACTAGCTACTAATTAAAGCGGGGTGGCGAAGATAAAGCATGTAGTCGGATTTGGATAGTGGCATAAATTTCAATTAAATTTCTAATCTGTCAGTTTGAGTAATCTGATTAAACCATATTCTAAATCAGTAAGTAACGGATTATCAGACCATGATCTTTTTATTTCTGGTATCAGTTTCTTATATCGAGTAACTGTATCATTCTTCGTGGCGTTGAACTTTGAGAATACGACTTCTCCATTTGTAGAAATATCATCATTGAGCTCTGTGAGATTGTGGAGTGTGTCTGCCGATTTGACAAGGAGCGAATTATGACCCATATCTTGAATATGTTTTAGCGCTGCCATTTTCCGCTCCATCCATGGGAGTGTCTTATCTTGTTCGGTGACATCATTGACCATTTGAGCAATTTCGCCGTTAAACTCACGTGCTATCAGATTTTTGGTAACAGATCCGTATGGCTCACAATCTTCAATTGTGTCATGTAATATTCCTGCTGCAATAATATTTTCATCTTGGGTCACTCGTGCAAGTATAAGTCCAACAGTGAGAGGGTGCGTGATATATGGAATATCTTTACCTTTTCGTTTTTTCTTTGTGTCTATTTCATGCACCTGAATAGCAAAATCTATGGATTTGTGAATGAGGGGGGTGAAGATCATTGATAAGATTATATAACAACTTTGAGTTATTGAACTTGCACTTGAAGTGGTTTGCAACAATACTTTTTTTTGGGACAGAACTTCTAACGTTACTATGTCGTCAGCAAGCAAGTTATAATAACGCAAATAGTATTTGTCAACAATAATTTGTTGATTTACTGGTCTAAATCAAAACATTAGATGCATTTTATGTTTTAAGGTGATTTTACGACTATAATAGAGCAAGTCCACAAGCTATAATTAAGATAGAATCT
>PCVM01000080.1:268-568 GCA_002796045.1 Candidatus Roizmanbacteria bacterium CG11_big_fil_rev_8_21_14_0_20_36_8 | reverse complement strand
CACAAGTTAATATATTTAGATTGTGGTTATGCTCAGTTCAAACTATCAAAAGCGTCTGACATCTTTTTACCTTGGAAGGAAGTGCGTGTTTTGTGGAAAAAGGAACGTGTGTATCACGGCAAGAAGATATGTGAAATGTTTAAGTTGCAAGAGGCAAAAGTCATTAAAGAGACTCAGGTGGGAGCTGTCAACGCTCCTATGTTTTGTTGAGCAACGACCTGCAAATCAAGTAGCAATTGAGTATGGGATCAGCTATCAGAAGGTGGCACGAATATTTCGAGATGTTCGAGATCTTATCTA
>PCVM01000080.1:0-218 GCA_002796045.1 Candidatus Roizmanbacteria bacterium CG11_big_fil_rev_8_21_14_0_20_36_8 | reverse complement strand
AAAAGAGGAAGAGCAGCTGCAGGGAAGTCAGTTGTACTTGGCCTTCTAGAACGAGATGGACGAGTATATACACGTATTGTCCATACACTTACCGCAGAACATCTCATGAACATAATTAAGAAGAAAACAAGAAAAGGAAGTGTATATCACACCGATACATTCAAAAGTTACAACTCACTTCATCAATTTGGAAAGCACTTAAAAGTGAATCATAGCAA
>PCVM01000018.1:282-4143 GCA_002796045.1 Candidatus Roizmanbacteria bacterium CG11_big_fil_rev_8_21_14_0_20_36_8 | reverse complement strand
CTCCTTCAATTATCATAAAAGTCTTATTGTGTGATGACTGCATTCTTTCATGACTTACAGAGTCTTTATGACTTCTCCACATGAATAAAGAAGAGCCGACAAGTACGACAATCATAAATGCCAGAAAATCAATACTGGAGCCTATTACATTAAAAGTTGTTGCTGATAGAAATGACCAATAAGTAGGAAGCTCCATGCTTGAAAAAGGATCGACCATCACAACCAACGCAAATATTGAAACGACAAGAGCAGAAACAGACAACGCAAATATTGGAGGAATTTTAGAACCGATAAATGATTTAGCTGCATAAAAATACAGGATCATCATAGAAATAATCATCACAAATCCATACTGGGGATTGAAAACTGCCTGAAGCTTGTTAGGCGACATGAGAACAATTGACAAAATATATGCGAGACCAATCAGAAACATTGATTGTGCCGCAATATTATGAGTCAATGAAAATTTCTTAGTAAGTAAAAATTTTCCAAATGAAAGAAGAACTAATACAAATGCACCAAGAGCTACAAAGTAAAATTTACTGTAAATTAAGAAGTCTCTTGTAACTGGAAGAAAAAAGAAAGGAATCATAAAGACCACAACAAAAGTTGCCGCCTGGGTTATTTTGTTCATAATAGATGATTGAATGTTCATAATACTGATATTAAAGACAAAAAAATGAGTTGTCAAGAGGTAAATTTAGGATATTGGGCTCTGTGTTGATTTGACAGCATTAATAGAAATTACATCTCAATAAAACTCCTAGGAAATAATCTAGGAATACAAATTAATCAATTCTGATTAACATTTTTACTTTACCACAAAGTAGACCATGTGGTGCATTATGGGCTTTGGGGCAGGCTTTAAACGATTTTAAATTATTATTTTCAATTACGATCCCAGCAATTCCATCACTATTGTTATTATTTTTTGCTCCAAATCCTTGAATAATATCGCTTATTCCAATTTTGTCACCAACTTCAATTTCCCCATTCTCTGTCGTTACTAAGACATCAACTTGACCAACGAGCCCAATTAAGATATATGTATTATTATAAATAGCTAAAGGTTGAACATTCCCTATGAATCCAGGAGTTGCTGAAACGACACCGATAATTGGCATCTCAATATCTGCAGGAGCAATTCCGTCTGGAGAAATACCAATTATCATCCCAGGCTCAAGGTCAATGTCTCCGTCATACTTGAAGTATTCTGCAAAATCAGCCCCAGTAGTCACATAAGCAACTCTTCCGTTATTCAATGAAATCGACCCAACCTTCACTCCCCTCTCTAATTGTGAAGCCCCAGAATAGAAATTCACGAACGTACTATTTTTATTTTCAATACTTTCCCCTATGCCCAATTCCAATACTGAACTTTCTTCTGAACTAGGCGCTATGTTACGAAATGACGCAATGGATGAATAGGGTTCCGCTCCAACAACAGATAGTTTATTTTTTGGATCAAATGTACCTACTCCCATATTACCAGAGGAAATAATTGTATTTGCGCCTCCAGCTGGTTGAATAAATATCGTTCCTGTAGTTGAGTCAGTTGTTTCCAGCATCAGTCCTTTGCCTTTAATTGAGAATATTCCATCTGTTGAATTTATACTTGGTGACTTAGAATCAAGAACTAACTCACCATTATCATCTAAAAATAATACAGACGAATTTGTTGTGCCACGCTCCAATCCTGACAATGACCTCGCATCCGTATCGCCCACAGACGTGAATAACCTTTTTCTTGGCTTTATTTCAGGATCGTTTGATACTCTTACGCCTAGCCAAATAGATGAATTTTGTGACAACTCCTCCGAGGGTATAGGTTTCATATTACAATCTTCCCCCAACAAAACAGAAAAAGTCCCATCAAAATCTGGAGTAAGTGCAGATTCACCCACACAAGATCCAATATAAAAAGGTTCAATGTCACCTTCACCCAAATACAAAGAAAAATACAAATCACTTCGAGTTGTCACCGGAGAACCATCAGCATTGGTGAAAGTTCCTTCAAAAAATAAAGACGAAATCTTTTGAACACCTGAATTTAAAGTTGACTGGTTAGGATAAAAACTTCTATTAGTAGTAATAATTGTAAACAGTGCAAATAAAATAAATACAAATAAAACAATCACTATAAAAAAAATAAATAATATCGACCGTCGGTCAACAGTAATCCTGCTTGGTGCCAGAAAATGATCGTGACTGTAAGAAAGATTATCAAGTTTTAACCTTAATAAATTTAACTCTTTACTTGTGACTTTTGAATTTTTTTTGAGCCACAAGAGCCATTTATCAGCATCAATAAACCTCTTTTCGAAAATCTCAATAGACGTGGATTTGGAAATTAAATCTAAATGTTTTTGAAATAGAGAATTAACTAATTTCATATATTTATAGTAACATGGAAAAACAATGTTTGCATTTCAAAAATATTTAAAATTCATATATAGTTATAAAGCTTTGCAAAGCCTGATAAATTTAAAACCAGCGAACGGAAATAAAATATATAAGTTGTCCTGTCAATATAAAATTAATAAGTAAAAATATATATTTATTAAAAAAATAATCATTAATAATTATATTCCATAACACCTTTCACAAAGCCTTAAAATACAAGTTTACCAGTCGAAATATATTTGAAATATAGATTATACAATAATTGAATATACTCAATAAATTATTTAAATGTTTACACAACAGTTAAAAATCATAAATTAAAATATATTGCATTACATAGTTATCATGAATGGAATTGAATTTAATTATTGCAATAGCTTTTAGGGCTTTTACACAATAGATATTTGTTATTTTTTTCTTTTGTTATGTTGTTTGTTTATACCCTTATAGCTTTCGATGTTATTTTACGAATTTTAATATCCTTTATTGGCAAGATGTTAAACGTACGTCGTTTTAATTGATTATTTTCAAATATTTTAGATCTTTTTTTCACTCAATTTATTTGAGCTTATTCGTTTTTATATAGCCTTGCACTATTCCATAATAACGTATATTTTTTTTGGCACTTAATCTTAGTTGGTGATAATTTATTATTAATTTTTGACTTTTTGAATTGCGGCAAAGCTCCACCATATTTACCTATTGACAGTATTTTGTATGTCTGTTAATGTTATTATTATGGGAATTAAAGATAGACGGACGAAAATATTAATGACCTTACTTCTTATGTCGGATACCTCCTTTAATTCGGTATCTTTTGACTTGGATGTACGTGCATCTTTTGATATTTCGATTAATTCAAAGACTTTAATAACACTTTCGTCACTATCTAAAGATGGATTAATTGAATACATCGAATCATCTTCCGCACCTAGCGCTAAACTTACCGCAAAAGGTTTTTATGACATTGTTCTGACTTACCCCGTTTTTCGTTTTACTCAAGAGAAATGGGATGATAAATGGCGTATTTTATCGTACGAAATACCTGAAAAGAAACGTGAACTTCGAGATCGTTTTAGAAGGAAAGTAGCAAGTTGGGGCATGGGACCTTGGCACAGATCTTTTTGGATTACTCCGCATCCAATTATTCCCTATTTAAAAGAGTTGGTTACAGATCGTGCTGAAGAGCAATACATACAAGCATTTGAAGCAGATCATGTATTTGGCGATCGCGAAATTCTTATTGAAAAAGTCTGGGGTAAGTCATTTCTTGAAAAAAAGTACCGTTCTCTATTTAAAATTTGGCACACAGTATTGTCAACAGATAAGCCTAATACTGATAAAATGGCATCTATTGTATCCTCATATATTAACGTGTTGAAAGATGACCCTGGTCTTCCAAAAAAATTGATTGGGGAAGGTTGGATCGGATTTGAAGCTATTAATTTATTTGGCGAA
>PCVM01000018.1:0-147 GCA_002796045.1 Candidatus Roizmanbacteria bacterium CG11_big_fil_rev_8_21_14_0_20_36_8 | reverse complement strand
TGGAACAATAATTTGTTTTGGTTGGTAAAAATTCACTATCTTTTCAAGATCGAACGGATTATCTACCACTTTCTTCTTTACTCCAATCAGAACACCGTCATTACCAACGAACGTATAATCATCAACAATCAAATATGTAGGCCCTGG
>PCVM01000027.1:3542-4028 GCA_002796045.1 Candidatus Roizmanbacteria bacterium CG11_big_fil_rev_8_21_14_0_20_36_8 | reverse complement strand
GTTCCAATGTAATCGTATGCTGGCATTGTAAAAGTGTATGATTCATCATCTCTTTTTGTATAATCATAAAAATGAAGAGATAACCTAACGGTTTCTATATTTCGTTCAAAATCTTGCTTTAGTGATTCAACTGAGGCAGAGCCTTCTTTGCGAGGATATGAGTCGGAAGGAAAATTGTGCTCTTCAATTGTAGCTTGCCGTTGATTTGTTGGTATTGGGGTTTGAGTAATTTGCTTATCCTGATTGATAACGGGACGAGGGGGGAATGGCGGTAGGGACATATAAGAAGTATTTTCACTAATTACAGAGTTGGCGAGTACTCTGAGAAACAGTAAGGCGTTTAACAACAAAGATAGCACCGTCACAATCTTCAATTTGGATTTAAATAAATTAACATTCATGGTTGTTATTAAATATAAATTGGTGCCCAGGAGAGGACTTGAACCTCCACGCCTTACGGCACAGCCTCCTCAAGACTGCGTGTAT
>PCVM01000027.1:0-3535 GCA_002796045.1 Candidatus Roizmanbacteria bacterium CG11_big_fil_rev_8_21_14_0_20_36_8 | reverse complement strand
TCACCACCCGGGCTTTATCAATTTTCTTTATCAGATCACGTCCCTGACCACTTTTGAAAAACTTCTCCCTTTCTCTTGCTGTTATTCTATCAGAAATCTGTTCTGAATGAATACAAATGAAAGGTAATTGAGATTTAGTTGAACGACATTTTCCGTTTCTCTGTTCCTGCAATCTTTTCTCTAAGTTGCTTGTCATTCCCTTATAAAATGAACCGTTTCTTAATTTAATAATGTAAACAAAATACATACTCTCTGCGTGCCTGCCTGCCACAGGCAGGTATACCAATTTCCGCCACCCGGGCTTTAATAATTTTGAAATTATATCACATTAAATGTGCTAATATTATTTACGCTTTATCACGTATTGATAAGGATAATACATAAAATACGCAGGCATATCTTCAGCAATTATCTTTTGAAAATCAAAGTATATCTCTTTTCTCTTTTCCAGTGCGTAAGTATTTCGGCCATCCTCGAGTAGCTTATCAACTCTTACATTTTTGTACGAGGTGACATTTCCTTTTGGTTGAGTTGAGTGCCAAAAAAAATACTGATCAGGATCATTTCCAAGGCTCATCATTGCAAGAAACAAGTTAAAATTTTGTGGTAAATCCCCACCTAATAACTCAATTTTAGTTTCCAATCCCACTTTTTTTAAATTCTCAGCAATACTATCTGCAACACTTAAATGATCATAATAAGTACTAATTTTGAGTTGTGCAGAATCAGATGCTTCTGTATATTTACTTATTATTTTTTCTGAAACTGAAGGATTATATGCATATTTTCTAACATTTGAATTAAAAGCCCATGAAGTTGGTGGAATGGGGGAAAACGCCTCCTCTCCAAAAAGTTCAAAAGGGGATTTATCGATTGACTCTGCAATTGCTTTACGAATATCCTTATCTTCAGACAAAAATTGATCATTAAGATTGAAGAACAAAGTCATAACTTTTGAGTAATCAACTTTTTGCTCAACTTTTGTATTTTTCCAAAGTCGAAAATTATCAGCTACAGTAGACTTATTCGTTGTCATTTCAGTAATTTCACCAAGCTTGTACGCTTGGATCAACTTACTTTCTGTATCGTAAAATTTATAAACTTTTACTGGTTCACCTTCTTTATTTGGATTTAATTGGAGTTGAGATATATTCCCAGCAATTATTTGTACATGTCCAGCCTTGTACATACCAGCAACTCCTATCATTGGATATTTAACTATTGGTCTAGTTAGGAAGTTTGGGAAAATTGCCAAAGGTTTTTTTAGTTTAAAACGAAGTAGGTAATCGTTATCTGCAATTACCTCAACATCTTTAAATGAATAAGAAATATCTTGTGCCTTAAAGGGTGTTCCATCATTCCATACTAAATCCTTTTTTAAATGAAATTGATATTCTTTTCCACCGTCTACAGGTTCCCAAGAATCGACAAGAAGTGGTATTAACTCTCCAGCACCATTTACATATAGTAGACCATTTGAGAATTCTGATACAATTTCATCAGGTAATGAATCAATCGAGTATGTACCAGAAACTCCAATTATCTCTCTTTTACTTGTTAAAAGATTTATTACATACGGAGCGAAAGAAACAGTTATAACAACTACGAGAAGACTTCCCAAAAAACTCATCAAAATTAACTGTACATTTTTCTTAACAAATGCAGAGAATACCCAGTATAAATATCTAAAATTATTCTTTCCAAGTTTCAACGATGGCATAAAAAACGCGAATTTTACAACTACTTTTGACTAAAACCAACGGCTTATATTATAAAGAAATTCGCTACGGATAGGAGAAAGAAAACAAAAATTAGGATGTAGGTTAGGTTCATACTTAATTTTTCTACACCTCGTCTAGATTGGTACATTTCACCTCCGCCTCCCCATGCGCTTCCAAGTCCTGCACCTTTACCCTGTAAAAGTATAAGCAGCACAATACTTATTGATAAAATAATATTTAAGATTAGAAGTGTTTCTTTCATAAAAAGTTTTTTAATTTAGGTTTCAACTGAAATTATAGCATGTTTTTTGTTTCGTATGAATGTGTGATATTTTTTTGCAAATCGATGCGATTCATCCCTCAGCTCTTGTATCAAACGAAAGCCGGCATGATGTCGAGGTGGCCTAATTGTAAATAATTTTTTATCTCCAATTATTAATCTATCTGGCCTTTTTGCTATTCCAATGAGAGGAATTTGAATATTTTTATTGAGTAATACAGTCAATGCAGTTCTAACTTGTGGTTTCCCCCCATCGATAACAATTAGTTGCGGCAGCTCCCACTTGTTATCAAATCTTCGAATTAATACTTCGTGTAGCATTTCAAAATCAGATTGCGCAGTCTGATCTTTAATTTTGAATCGCTTGTATTCTGAGCGATCACTCAAACCATCAATAAACACTACCATCGATGCTGTACTATCTTCAAAGAGCATTGTACTAATATCATAGCACTCGATTCTTTTAAGATCCTTTATCTCAAAATAATTACCAAGTAATGATTGTAAAGATTGCAATCTTTTTTCAGATTGATTAAATTCTGATAAATTTTCAGTATCAAACGATTGAAATTTTGCAAAATTTTCAAGACGAGTAAGCCTATCTCTATAAATAATAGCATTCTCATAATTCTTTTTTTTTGTTTCAAGAGCAATCTGTGATCTTAATTTTTTTACAACGATATCAGTTTTACCGTTTAGAACTCGGATAATATTTCTAATATTTTGCTGATAAATTTTAGTTTCTTTTTGAAGCTTTTGGACGTCTGTGATTTTACTTACCACATTTGGACATGGATCACATTGTCCTATTTTTGAGTAAAAACACTGTCTGTTGGTTATCTTTAATTGTGTGCAAAAAGGAATAACTTTTCTAATTTCAGAAACAATAGTTGATGCAATATTCTTTGAGCTAAATGGTCCATAGTATAGAGCTCCATTTTCATTCTCTTTCCTGACGACCAGACATTTAGGATACTTATCCTTTTTTGTAATCTTAATATACAGATAGCTTTTATCATCACGCCATCTGATATTGTATTTTGGTAGGTGTTTCTGAATTAACTTAGATTCAAGAAGCAATGCATTAAATTCTGAATCTGTGACTATAGTTTCAATAGAGTCAGAATTTGATATTATTGCCGCCTCTTTAGCATCGTTTTTAGCATTTTCGATATGTGATGATATTCTTGCTTTTAAGTTTACGGACTTACCAATATATATCGGAGCAATACCTTTTTTAAATATGTAAATACCCGAAGTAGATGGTATTTTCGATTTATCAAATATCATTTTTATAAACCTAGAATTAATTTAAAGTTTGCCTTGGAGATACTGAGCTGTAAAAGAATTTTTCTCTTCTAATATGCCATCAAGCTCGCCTTGATAAACAATAGTGCCACCTTTGTCTCCTCCTCCAGGACCCATATCTATTACCCACTGTGCATTTTTGATCACATCAATATTATGCTCAATTACTATCACTGTATTACCTTGAATAACAAGTTCGTCCAAAGATTCAAGAAGTTTTTTAACA
>PCVM01000013.1:2508-4192 GCA_002796045.1 Candidatus Roizmanbacteria bacterium CG11_big_fil_rev_8_21_14_0_20_36_8 | reverse complement strand
CAGAGAGGATTTGATATTGAACTAGCCTCAGAGATACTTGATTTGGACACCAATCTATACGAAACATACCAAAAGGCCGTATTTGAAGCCAAGAGACATTATCTATCTATATTTTTTGAAAAGATTGAAGTCTTTGATAAAAGGATCCAACATGTAACCTATTCGCCATTGTTTCAAAAACTACTAGATGCCGAACAGGTTACAGTTAGTCCTAAAAGGCTCCCCGGATAGGATTCGAACCTACAACCTTATTCTTAACAGGAATCTGCTCTACCGTTGAGCTACCGGGGAAATCAAGATCAAATTATACCACGACTACATTATATATTAAAAAGGCAATGTCATGGCAGTCTCAGTAGAACCTGACTCTTCCATATACCTCTTCCAATCAACTCGAATTGCCACTTTTCCTAATTCATTCATATAAAATATTTCTTTATTTTCGAGTCCATACTCAAATAACTTTTTTGTCACCAGCACATCGTCCATGCAGTACCTTTTCAAATCTTCCCAACGACCTTCTTTGAAATAATCTATTGCCATAAGCCCATGACCCGTTTTCTTTTCGCCAAGAGTCGCAAATGCGACATCGTTCAAACCAATTCGCCGGCCGATTTTCAGGCGGATATCATCGAGAATATCAAACTGCGGCAAGGCGCTAACATCGCCTGGATAGTAAGCCTGGAGTACTGGAAGATCAAAGCTCGTGATATTGTATCCGACAATATATGAGGAATTTTCTATAAGTGGAAACAATTTATTCAGCTCATCCTCAGTATATACATGCTCAGTTTTGTCAGAGTAATCATATGCGGCAACTACTGAAATCCCAAGTTGACCCGGTTCAGAAAACTCTCGAAATGTGTGTTTAGTCTCAAGGTCGATGACTAGAGGAAATTTCTGCATTTAATTCACTTTAAAATTTGCATCTTTTACAATCTCTATTTCAAATGCTAAAGGAACTTTTTTGGGATTTTGTTCTGAAATATTTATCCGTCTCAGCTCATTTTGAAGGTTCCGTCTTAAGTCGTTTACCATTCGAAAAAAAACATCTTTTTGTTTATTGTTCATTCCTCTGAGCTCTTTACGAAAAAACTCATCCAATTTTCCCAGTCTCCACAACGTTAACACAAATTCGGAGTTGCCAAAGTCCAAATTAGTAATGGTTCCCATCAGTGGTTTAATCTTAAAATTCATCATCCGAACATCGTGTTCTATCTCCTTGGATGGTGGTATCATTGACAGAACTTTCTTTTGAAAATTATGAATTTTATCTACTACATCGATTTGTTTTGAATTTTTCATAGAGTATAATTATAAGTAATATGATTAAACAGACGATTCAAAAAGACCAGATTGTTGCCATGAAGACAAAGGATCCATTCAAAGTCCAAACTCTTCGATATATTTTAGCACAGATAAAAAATAAAGAGATTGATCAAAAAATAGAGCTAAGTGATGACGAAGTCATAAACCTTATTCGAAAAGAATCAAAAAAACTACAAGAAAGTATGGCATCATACAAAGATGCCGGTCGTCATGATTTGGTCGATGAAGATCAAAAACAGTTCAATATAATAACCTCTTATCTTCCAAAAGCAATTACAGATCTAGAGTTGAAAGAAAAAATTAAAGAAATAATTGATGCCAATTCCGATCTTTTTCAAAAAAATCCAAATGCGAT
>PCVM01000013.1:0-2480 GCA_002796045.1 Candidatus Roizmanbacteria bacterium CG11_big_fil_rev_8_21_14_0_20_36_8 | reverse complement strand
TCGATAGCTGATTCTTCTCGAATTGCGGAAATGGTGCGATCGTTGTCATGAAGGTGTGCTAGTATAAAAATATGAAACGCTTCAGGTTATTTATTCTTTATGGACTGCTTCTCTTCTTTGTCTTGTCCTTATCCAAAAATATCGTAGAATATCGTAGAAATCTTAGTTTTTATGAAGACTATAAAAAAACTTATACAACTGAAAAAGAGAATAATACTAAGCTCAAGACAAAACTAGTAAAATCACAGGATATGCGAGAATTTGAAAAAAATGTCCGTAATAAGCTCGGACTGAATCTCGAAGATGAAACTATTCTCGTTATCCCAAATCCAACTCCTACAGTGTTTCAGCCTTCTCCAACGCCGATTCCAAATCATAAGCAATGGCTCGATCTATTACTTAATGGCGTCACGAATTGACAATTGAGGGGAAGATTACGTATAATAGAGCCTTATCCGGGGTAGTGTACGGCTGCACAGGAGGCTCATAATCTCCTAGACTAGGTTCAACTCCTGGCCCCGGAACATATGTCTATGAAACTTTCAATAGTCATTCCAGTCTTCAACGAAGAAAATAATATCATTCCCCTTCTTGAAAAGCTCGTTCCGGTGGTCAGTAAATATGATTACGAAATAATATTTGTAAATGATGGCTCAAGAGACCAAACAGTTAATGTAATCAAAACTTCTGCTAAAAACAATAAACGAATAAAGCTTCTCTCTTTTAATCGTAATTTTGGACATCAAATCGCACTTGTTGCTGGATATGAAATTGCCAGCGGTGATGCGATAGTCAGTATGGATGCAGATCTGCAAGATCCACCAAGTGTTATTCCTGAGATGATAAAAAAATGGGAAAACGGTGCTAAAATTATATACGGAAAACGTCAAAAGCGTGACGTTGATAGTATATTTAAAAAGCGAACTGCGGAATTTTTTTATCGATTTATAAACTCTTTATCAGACAGTAACATTCCTGAGAACGTCGGCGACTTTCGCCTCATTGACCGTGAAGTTGTTGGCTTTCTGACATCCTTGTCAGAGCACGCCCCATTTCTTCGCGGACTTGTCGCCTGGAGTGGGTTCCCTGAGGATTTTGTATATTTTGAACGGGCCAAAAGGAACTCCGGAAAGACTCATTACTCAGTATCAAAGATGTTGAATTTCGCACTTGATGGAATCACTTCATTTTCTATCAAACCTCTTCGAATCGCCACTTACATGGGTTTCCTGACTGCAAGTTTTGGCTTCTTGGGAATTTTATATGCAATTATTGGTAAATTTTTACTTCCAATTCCTTGGGTCACAGGCTGGACGGGACTTTTTGTTGGAGTCATGTTTATCGGAGGAGTCCAACTTATTACGATCGGAATAATCGGAGAATATATCAGCAAAATCTACATAGAGGTGCTAAATCGCCCTCATTATCTCGTTAAAGAAAGAATAAATATATGAAAACTGTTGCTATTATTTTTGTTTCTTTTTTGCTCGCACTTATAGTTTACGCAACCTATTCATGGATTCAAGGTAAAAATAAATCTCTGAGTCCAATTCCAGAAGATGGGGTAAAAGTCATTCAGGTCAGTCCAGATAAAAAATAAAAGTGAATGTTTACAGTCCAATCTGAAGTCGGAAAATACTGCCTGATCCACCCAAAAATAGCTGATCGATCGTGAATAAGATCAGATATGAGCTAACGTAAAGAATTAAACCGATTACTGCCCAAGTAAATGTCTTCTTGGCACTTTCAATCTTGTCTTGTTGCCCAAAAGACATCATCCATCGATAACTTCCGATCACAAACATGATAAAAAGGACGAAAAGAATAAGGGCATTTGACATAAAAAGCAAATTTCCGGTCACAACTTCCAGACATTTGAGAGTAGGGATACCGTTTATGAGGCAACTATCATCGGTAGCGCCATCTCCATCTGGATTGTTCCATTCACGAATTTGGGCAAAAATCTGAAAAGGTCTTGATAAAAGTAGGGCTAATGCAATGAGCTGAATGGCGCTGGCTTTAATCTTGGATATGTGAGGTTTCTTCATGACTTATATAGTGTATGAAAGAAATGATCTGATTTCAACTAGATTCCGACTCCAACTCCGTCTTTGCAGCTTGTTGTAAATGTGTTAATTCTTTCTCCAAATGAACCACTTTCTGTTAAGCAGACGCAACAATTAGCATCGCTTGTGTTCCATGCTGCCTCTCCTGCATCAGTTTTAAGCATTGTTTCCTGGGTGAGCAAACCAGGTAAAGTCAGAGGACATGAAAGTCCAAGACAGATTCTACGATTGAATATTACCTGTTCAAGAGTCCAGATTATGGCAAGTACTCCAACAATTAGTATCATTCCAATAACTGCAGCTTGTATCTTTTCACGAGCGGCTGTGACTGCGTCCTTATCTCCTCCTGATGTGACCCAGGCAAAAGCTCCAAGGAGTAGATAAAATAGAGCAGCAAGACCTGCAACAACAAAT
>PCVM01000019.1 GCA_002796045.1 Candidatus Roizmanbacteria bacterium CG11_big_fil_rev_8_21_14_0_20_36_8 | reverse complement strand
GAACTGGATACACGATGATGGTATTTATGAACTACTATTATCTCGCCAAAAAAAGTAAGACGGCACTTATTCCAATAGTTCTTACACCAGTCTATATTCTCGCTCTCGCTTTATACCCGACAAATATTTCTGGAGTGATGTATGTCAGCACAATTTTCACATACGTTAACGTCACTATCTTTATTCTTATTTTCTTCAAAAATAGGTTTCTTTCTTTGTTTGAATAGAGCAGTTCAACAATTTAGGAATTTAATAATTTAACATTTATACACATTTGATGCGTATAAATTTAATATATCTGTTGTATAATTGCATATGGTTATATATTCTAAACATATGTTTAGATATTTGATGAGCAAGTGTATACCTTATATTACACTATTAATTTTTCTTTTAATTCCTTCAAACACTTACGCAATTCAAAAAAAGGTTTATCAAGTGACTGATGCACAACAATTATTTTTCAATTCAAGCTCACAAGTCCTGTGGTACACGTTCGTCCATATACCGTGGAAATCTGGACGCGTCGTTATTTCATCAGATCCAAATGGGGAAAATCCAGCCGCTATCGGACCACTGTTTGGAGTTTATGCAAATGGCAGCAACTCAGAAAAATTTGTGTTTGACGCGGACTGTGGTCAGGTAAAAATGCCTCCACTTGATATCACTCACATCATGGGACCGATGTACTCAGGTGGGGGTGGGGGAGACACTTCGCTACTTATCAAGTATTATTCCAATTTTTGTTCAGGAGAGAAAATTTACGTCGAAGGAGTAAAAAAATTTGTATTCAATATCGACCCTCTCTACATAGTCCATTTCGATGATTTTGAAATATCAAACGCTCCATTTCTAGACCTTCCTTGGGATTATGAGTCTGATGGTAACATCTTTCAAGAGGTTGCCTTAACTATGACCTCATACTTTGACCACGAATATCCACTCCTTAGCATTTCGATGCTCAACGAACCTGTTCAAGCCAACTCATCTATTATTCCATTTTATAGTAATAAACAATTTATCAATCTTTCATATACTGAACACGATGGGTACGATTTTGCCTATGCCTCAGGCGCCAGATTGGGTGATTCAGTTCTTGCAGCAGCACCAGGCACCGCAACTTACAGATATGACAAGTGGAGTGGAAATGCGATTTTGATCGATCATGGCAATGGCTACCAAACTAGATATTATCATTTATCAGAACAGGATTTGGTATTGAAAGATAAAAATAAGTCAATTGCAGTCTCTGATCGTCAGCAAATTGGCAGAATTGGGTTTACCGGGAACGTTTTACCAGTCGGCGCTGCAGGGACCCATATTCATTTTATGGTAATAAAAGACAAGGATGAAAATGGAAATTTTGACGACAATATTCCAGACGGTCTAGTAGATCCATTTGGGTGGCAAGGGGATGGAGAAGACCCCTGGGAAAGTTACAAATTTGAATACAATGGAAAAAGTAGAATAGGAGCCAAAAGTACTTACCTTTGGAAAAATAACTTGAGTTCAGCAAGGAAGACGTTGACGCCTATTGGAGCATCAATTTTGGATAGCGGAGCCAATGTGACTGCTATATTCCCAAAAGACGCAGTAAAAAACGACGTATTTTTAGATATCGCTACTATCGCACCTATCGTGAGAGTGCTTTTGGACGATAAAATACAAACTAACATAAGATCCATAGGCAACGGTGTCAAAATAATTGCCTCAGATGTATTTGGAAACTTAATTACAAAATTCACTAAAACTTATACTATCCGGTTTGCTCTTGATCCACTGCAGTTTCTGCGATTTGACAAAAACTCAATTTCAATATATTCACGATCTGATGGTGCTGCAAATTGGAAAATGGAACTATCAACTACAGATCTCGAGACCGGGGTTGTCGAAACTGCAGTTGACCACCTAACCGAATTTGCAGTATTTGGAAAATACCTCGACACGATACCCCCAGTGACAAAAATGACATTTGAGAGTGGTAAACTTGAATTTTTGACGATTGACGAACCTGCTGATGATTCAATCGGAGTAGCCTATACATATGTCAAAATAGGCAATGATGATTGGCAACTGTATAAAAATCCAATTGAGGTCAATGGTAGTGATAAATATGAAATTCAATTTTATTCAGCCGATTTTGATGGTAATGTCGAAACCATCAAAAGTGAAATAATTAATAAAAAACAGCCAACAACCAGCACGCCTACTCCAATAACAAATAGCAAACAACTTACATCTGACAATCAACAGCCAACAACCAGCACGCCTACTCCAATAACAAATAGCAAACAACTTACATCTGACAATCAACAGCCAACAACCAAAAACAAACAACTGACGACTAGCATCCCCGAAGTCAAAGGCCTAACGACTAATAAAGATTATGTAGTCAAAACAAAACCTAAAATTTGGTTAAAAATATTATCAATAATAATTATTATTATTTTTATTATTATAGTGATATATGGTTACAAAATAAAGAAAAATAATTTTTCACCACTCAAGAATCTATTAAAATAATATTAGAAATTTAGCAATTTAAAAGTTTATAATAAACTTATGAAAAATATCAAAGTCTCAAAACTGTCATTTACTTTAATAGCATTTGTGATTATTGTATTAATCTCATTACAATTACTAAACGGTTTAAAGATAAAAAACAACCAGGTGCCGAGAAAATCAACTAATAAGCAAGTTTCCTACACCTCCAAATCACTAGGGGTTTTCTTCACCGCTCCGGAAATTGCAAAAATCTCAGAAAATATCAATACCATAACCATTGACATCAATGACGAAGTGATAATAATCTCAAGATCGGCGTCTTATTACGACAATGTGCAAGAACATGTAGCATATCTTGAAGAACTCAATAACTATACATTTGACAAAAAAGAGAAAGTAAATGAAAACATTCTTATGACGCGACTTGGTGATAAGACGATGTATTTCCAAAAAATAGGAGATTATGTTTTCAGCATCTCGACAGATTATACGGATTTATATGAAGATCTTGAGAGCATTTCATATTCACTCAAGTAATGAAAATTATTTGGTTCACTTGGAAGGATATTACTCACCCAAGGTCTGGTGGAGCTGAATTTTTAGGAGATAGGATTGCCACAAAACTAGTTGAAGAAGGACATGAAATAATCTTTATTACATCAAATTATAAAGGAGCAAAAAAAACAGAAATTCATAATGGTTACAAAATAATCCGTATCGGGAATCGCTACACGGTCTATTTGGAAGCATTATTGTATTATAAAAAGCACCTAGAATGTTGGGCTGATCAGATAATAGAGGAAATCAACACAATTCCCTTCATGACCCAGTTGTATGTGAAAGAAAAACGTGTCCTGCTTGTTTACCAGCTTTGCCGTGAAATATGGTTTTATGAAACATTTTTCCCACTAAATCTTTTCGGTTATCTTATAGAACCGGTTTATCTTTGGCTACTACGGAATAATAAAGTTCTGACAGAATCCCAAAGCACGAAGGATGATCTTCAAAAATACGGATTTAAAAAAGAAAATATTTCAATTTTCCCGATTTGCACAGATATCAAGTCCTTGAAATCAATGAGTGAGAAAATAACATATAAACGCCCTACAGTTCTATCTCTTGGCGCGATAAGATCGATGAAGAACACTCTTGATCAAATTAAGGCATTTGAGCTTGCTAAAAATGAAATTCCTGAGTTGCAAATGAAGGTGGCTGGAAAACTGATAGGGGAGTATGGCAAAAAAGTCATGGACTATATTGAAAATAGTAAATATAAAAGTGATATTGAGTATCTCGGACCCGTGACACTTGAGCAAAAGATTGAGCTGATGCGCAAGTCGCATCTCCTACTTGTCACATCGGTAAAGGAAGGTTGGGGATTGATCGTGACTGAGGCTGCCACCCAAGGAACTCCAGCTATTGTGTATGATGTTGACGGTCTCAGAGACAATGTTAAAAATAAAGAATTTATCGTAAACCCTGATCCACGATCTTTATCTGTTGGAATAATTAATTATTTTAACAATCTATCAAAGTATAAAGATTATCAGAAAAAACTTTTA
>PCVM01000024.1:757-4162 GCA_002796045.1 Candidatus Roizmanbacteria bacterium CG11_big_fil_rev_8_21_14_0_20_36_8 | reverse complement strand
TACCCGTTCATCTAATGTGAGGTGCTTATATGTACTTATTTGTGAATTTCTCATTGGCTATTTTACCAACGAGTGTTGCACTTCGTTTTAGAACTTAAGGTATATTTAATTTCTATTTGCGCATTTGCATGTGCAGTATAGGCTTTATTTTATACTTCACGCACTTTTACATCCCAAAGAGCGCAAACTCTTTTCATTTGTATTTCAAACCTTTGAAAAGGAAACCGATTTGAAATGTTGAATTATTTGACATCTGAAATTGGTTTCCTTTTCCTTGTGTTTCAATACAGAGAAAGGAGGAAAAATAATTCGTGCAAATTGCACGAACACAATGAAATAGAAACCAAACGGCCCGATCCGGCTGCCGACAAAGCTGGATAATCCATGGAGGTAATTCTCGTGAAAAAAATACTACCGATTTTTTTGATCATTACACTTATCTTCGCCGCATGTGGTGGGGAAAGCACAGTACCAGCACCAACCCCCCTGCCGGCACCCTTGGCAGAAACTGTCGAACTCGTTCCTCAAGCGACGGCTCCACAAGCCGCAACGCCAGTTCCTGTGGCAACAACTGTGAACACAGAAGTTCCGCCGAAGGGTGAGGTTATCTCGTTCAACGAAGGCGATTGTCTCTCATACGACATCTATTTTGAAACGAGCCTAATCTCTCTCTTTATTTGCCTAGATGGAGCTGGGCCTAATGGAGCCTCTATTAGGGGTATAGCCGGCCACTTGCAGGTTGGTGGAAAGATCCTCCGACAGGTTGGGAATCAAATGTGGGAGATCGGAGAAATCATCGAAATCGGCACTTACACTGCCAGAATCATGATTTACGACAAAGCGGTCATCTATAGCTCCACGTAGATCATCTTGAACAAGCACCGGCCATCCCGGCCGGTGCTTGCTTTCAAGGAGAATTTCATCAAATGCGTTCTTTGGGATATTCTCTTCCCTTCTTACACTTCTTGGTATACTAGATTCTTATGAAATTTCTCCATATTTCTAGATCATTTTTGATATTTTTCATATTCATCGGAATTGGAATCATATTATTTTTCAATCGAAAAGCGATCACTGCGATGCTAAAAGACAAATCAAAGATGGTATTAAATACAAAAGAATCACTTTCACCAACCCCCTTCCCCAATCAAGAGGTCACGATTTCGGCTCTTCGAAAAAGAACCTATTCTAGTAAACTCAATGAGCGAACTCTTTACTCTGAAAAAAGCACCTACGATTCCTATCTCACCAGCTACAACTCAGATGGATTGAAAATCAACGGCCTTCTCACGATTCCCAAAGGGGATCAGCCAAAAAATGGCTGGCCGGCCATTGTCTTTGTTCATGGATATATTCCTCCAACTTTACATAAGACAACAGAAAAATATGGCGATTATGTTGACTATCTTGCGAGAAATGGATTTGTTGTGTTCAAAATTGATTTGAGAGGACATGGCGATTCGGAGGGTACGCCATCGGGTGCTTATTTTTCCGCAGACTATATCATTGATACACTCAATGCATATTCGGCTTTGCAACAAGCAAATTTTGTAAATCCTAACAAAATCGGATTATGGGGACACAGCATGGCAGGAAATGTACTCCTTCGAGCATTTGTGACCACGCCCGATATCCCCGCAGTGGTGATCTGGGCGGGCGCTGTCTATAGCTATAAAGATCGGGAGAAATATGGGATTCAGGACAATAGTTATCGTCCGCCCGCTGATATCACTCGACGTGCAGGAGGTCGGCTCAGACTGGGAGAGGTAGATAAAGAAAGCATCTTTTGGCAAGAATTTGTCCCGACAAATTATCTTTCAGATCTCAAAGGCGCAATCCAACTCAATCACGCAGTAGATGATGATGTAGTAAATATTGGATATAGCCGAGATTTGAATGAATTATTGGATAAAACATCTGTCTCTCATGAACTCAATGAATACCCAGGAGGGGGACACAATATTTCCGGGAATAATTTTGTGAGTGCAATGGAGAAAACGGTAGAGTTTTTTGAGAAGTATTTGGGGAGTTGATGCTGAAAAAGGGATATGAAAAAACAATATGTGCTTTTCTTCTGTTTGAATTCCCTATTTCCTTCCCACTCTAAAAAAAATTGAATACAAATAGCTGATATAATCAATTCATGGCAATCATTATTAGCAAGGCGACAGAAAAGGAAGCGAGTGTCGTATCAGAAAAGTCATGGCGCGAAATCGATATTGAACATTATGGCGAACCAGTTGAATGGAATATAGAGGAGTTTTATTTTATAGCAACGGAAGACGGAAAAATTGTAGGCAAAATAGAGGGTAAATGTGAAGCTGGAGTAGTATTTATCGACTCAGTAATTGTTGTCAAAAATAAACGAGGAATTGGTATTGGTAAAAAACTTGTAGAAGCAGTTGAGACGTTTGGAAAACGTCTCAAAGCTCACAAGATATTTCTCTTTACCATGGAACAATGGGATGCAAGTAACTTTTATGAAGGGTTGGGATATATACAATCAGGAATTCTCCCAAAACACTACTTGAAAAGAGATTTTGTCATTTACTCAAAGATGTTGTAGCGAATTGAAAGCTACCCTACTCTTCTCTCTCAATAACTTGTTATAATATCCCCATGAATCTCTCAATCGGTATAGTGTGAACACAACACGAACTTTTCTACCTTTTGAACTCACTATTCCCCTACCTTCACCGAGAAAAGCAAGGATGATTACAAAAAGAGATAATCTGGGAAGAATTGCTTATTCACAACCTTTATAACAATAATCTACTCAAAACCCGTTAAAGAAGTTTTTTTATTTCTACCGTTTCTTCATTAGTCAATAAATAATTTGTCCATTGATTAAATTTCATGAAATAAGATTTATTAAGAATTGGATTTTCCTTACATTTATTTCGTGAAATATACTTATCACCTAAATATTTATCAATTTGAACTTTAACGTAATAATCACCAAATTTTTCGTTTGGAATATTCTCATATTTGCTGACTAAGTGTGTTATTCCATATATGCCCGCCGGCCCACCTCTTTTACCTGATTTCCAAAAGTAAGAAACATCTCCAATTTCCATTAACTCTTTATTTTGCTTCGAAGCCCAATAGCCATTTTTTTTGATCCAGTAGTCACCTTTTTGAAGAAAACTTAAAATGTCAGATTTTTCTGGATTTCCTTGAAAGATCCAATGATTCATGATTTTCAGTATATCACTAGTTCTTACAGAATTTTATTATTTTTTTACATTTTTTATAGTAAAGTGCTTAGATTTATAACGACACAGCAAGTATTTACTTACATATCGTTGATATCTAATTGGTAATTATTTATATAAATATCCACGAGCTTACGCTTGAGGATTTGGTGGGCGCTGTTAAAACCAAACTAAAAATATCTGCAATAGA
>PCVM01000024.1:0-612 GCA_002796045.1 Candidatus Roizmanbacteria bacterium CG11_big_fil_rev_8_21_14_0_20_36_8 | reverse complement strand
TTTTTTCCCCTTTTTTATGGACCCTAAGAACTCCCTTATTCATATATGGGGGGGTTAAAAATGTAACAATCTTGACGGAGTAATCATCTTTTCCACTTCTTTTACTACTTTTTCTGCAAATTCATCAATATGTTGTAGGTCTTTGAGCACTACTCTTTTTACCCCCCTTCCTTTAGCTTCATTATTATATTCCTCGATTGAGGAGATAGATATTACTTTATCTGCTCCAAAGCGTTCTATATCCAGAATATGAAATGACTCATTGAGCTTACAATCACGATCAAGAAGGATAATGTCAAACTGGGCTTTGGGATTGCTATTAACATAATCTTCAACTTGTAGATGGGTAGTCAGTACTATAATTGAAAATTCATATGGCTGATCCTGCTCTAATGTAGATAGTCCATCGAGTATTTTTGATACTACCTTTAGATTATCTTCTAAAATAAGAATTGTTTTATTGAGAACCATATTCCTCTTTGCAATCTTTACCCTATTCTTAACCGTGTTCCAGATCGCTCTCTAAAGCCTGCATTGCTGAAACGATACTCCCTTCGTGCCAAGCCTTAGCTATAGATTTTATTTGATCTTCAAGCGTTTCCGGATTGGTCT
>PCVM01000050.1:3898-4308 GCA_002796045.1 Candidatus Roizmanbacteria bacterium CG11_big_fil_rev_8_21_14_0_20_36_8 | reverse complement strand
ACTCGTAACCGTGTGAGTTTTTAACTGACTACAGTCTATGATATTTGAGGCAGCAAAATCATTTTTGACGATTTTTGAAGTATCTGTTTTGGTGATGTCACAATCAAATTCAAGAGTTCCCGATCCTTCGATCAATGATTTAAATGTTACTGTTGCAACAGTCCCTAGCCCAGTTTTAAACTCTCCTTGATTTGCGACAACACCTGATATATAAAGTCTTCCTGCAGTCGGAATATTATTTACCAAAGGGAAAAAGTCGCCTCCAGTGACAGATTGGAGACTTAATAAATCCTTATCATAATCAATGTAAATATCAGTTCCTGCCACCTGCTCAGCACCTGCGTCAAGATTAATCGAAACAATAAACGAATCATCTATGGCTACATTTGAAAATTCTGGGTCAAAATTTA
>PCVM01000050.1:1535-3739 GCA_002796045.1 Candidatus Roizmanbacteria bacterium CG11_big_fil_rev_8_21_14_0_20_36_8 | reverse complement strand
CAAACTGCGTCTTTTCTTTATCTTTTGTTGACGTGACTGTCAGAAGACCCTCCCCTTTCATCTTTGGACGAAGAATAATACTTACGAGAGGTGTTTCGTCAAAAATAGTTGGTTCTGTAACTTGAATATTTTTTATTCCAGTGACAGAGGAATGAGTACCTTTATCAAAGGAAAATATTTGAAAAGCGTCTGATTTTGAGGAAACTGAAATCACATCAAACATTTCGTGATCTACCCCAAGAAGCATATCGTAACCTGTAATATCTTTTCCACCTGAGTATCCATATACCGTCACCTCGTAGTCCTTACCAACCATCGCATCTGCTTCTCCCCCTCGCACCTCAATCCATGGTGACATACGATCCGTAATATCAGACTCAAAAACTTCAACTTTTTCATAATCTGTATTCTGTTCAATATTCACTTCTGAAAGCTTTAAAGTCTCTTTCATTTGACTTTTTAATGAAGGGTTTGAAAGTATAATATAACCGCCGACTGCAAGCAGAAGGACAACAACTGTTATAAATGCCATCATCACGCCCTTTTTGTGTGACGATTTGCCTGACTCTGTAATCATTTCCGGCGAATCTATTGGTCCGAATGTTGTGTTATTTCCCATAATATTAGAGTAACTGATAATCATCGAGGAGTCAATCCTCATCGTACTTGAATTCAAGAGCTTTGAGCATCAATACCATGTCTTGCGTGTCGACAATTCCATCAAGATTCAGATCCCCCCGGGTAACTTTCTCAGATGACAAAGAGCCAAAATTATTTCGCACATAAACTACATCGACTGCATTTATAATTCCGTCTTGAACTGGAATATCTCCTGCTAATAGATATATATTACTCATATCAAGTCTATTCTCACCAGCTACTAGTTTTACAGCACCCTCATTGCAAGTGTACTGTCCAGATATTTCCTCTTTCGGATTTGCATCGCAAATTTTTTTCATTAGATGTTTCTGACCCTTAATAAATACAGTATAAGTCAAATCCAATGGAACATCAGCAATCTCCCATTTCCCTTCCCATTGACCGTTATCCTGTGCATCAAAAATGATATTTGCTTCTTTTTTATATTGATCGTTTGTTGCCGAAAGTATGACTTTGGCAGGAAATCGTATGTAAGCATCAGCTGGTTTTCTTGTAACTCCTTGAAGTTTGATATTCATGACGAGTTTTACATCCCCACGTTTTGCAAGCGGATCAGGTGTGGGGGTGACTGTCGGAGTTGGAGTTATAGTTGCAGCCGGAGTAATTGTAGGTGTTGGAGTTAAGGTCGCATCAGGCTCAGGAGATGGCGTTGGAGTCGGTGTAAATGTTGGTATTGTTGTTGGAGAAATCTCAGCCTCAACGACTGTCACATTTGTAAAAAGAACAGCTGGTGGTGGAAGCTCGAAATAGGTGGCTGACCCATCTTGGTTTTTGCCAGCAATCATCGACTTTTCATCTTTTGTAAAATCTGTGGCACCAACTTTTAACGCCTTGAAAGCTAAGTTAAATTGTATCGCGTCAAGTTGTCCAGTTTGAGAAACAATTAATAAATGAAGCTGTTTTTGAGTACTGTTTGGATCTTCAGAATCTGTAACTTCCTCAATTAGTGGATCAATGAAATAGCCTGTAGTCACCTGAGTAAAACCACTGTTTGATTCCGTATCACGCAAATATTCAACAATATCACCATCGTAATTTAGGTAAAGTTCAAAAGCGACTGCCTTTCCAGCAATTTGCATGCTGATGTTAAACTCATCGCCGACATTTGCGGTAAGGTCTTTTTCGGTAAATTCAGCTGAAATGGCAGGAATATTCCCAGCAAAAAAGTTACGAAGATAAGGAGCCATATACCAAAGAATTGCGGCAATTACGCACACCCCAAATAATCCCAAAAGGAGATGTCTCATTTTTGGCATCGCAAACTTTGGTATTGTGAAATGTCTGATACTCTTTGCTTGAATTTGAGCTTCTTTTTCCATTTGATTAAATTTTATTTAATTGCCAAATTACGTAATCTAATATTGTCACTTCGCCATCACTATTGAAATCGGCAGCTTCAAGTACAGTTGTTGAACCATCAAAATCAACGTCATGTGCTGCGCAATTTGCAGGAACTACTCCCTGGACTTTAGCATTTCTCCAGCATACAAAATCACTTACGTCAATAATCCCCGTTCGGACACCGTTTTCTTCTTCGTAATCGC
>PCVM01000050.1:640-1427 GCA_002796045.1 Candidatus Roizmanbacteria bacterium CG11_big_fil_rev_8_21_14_0_20_36_8 | reverse complement strand
GAGTTGATGTTGGCACAATAGTACTGGTTGGAGTGTTTGTAGGAGTACTTGTCAATGTTGGAGGCACTGGCGTGTGTGTCGGTGTGCTTGTAGGTGTTTGGGTTGGAGTAATTGTAGGCGTTGGAGTATTAGTTGGAGTTGCTGTTGGAGTTATTGTTGGAGTAGGTGTCGATGTTGGTGCTAAGATCGTTAATGATAATACATTTGAGTCAACTCGTAAGCTCTGACCTTCTTTACAGATGACTCTGACCTCTTTATTACTTTCTGATCTAAAAAATACAGGGGCGGTTACCAAATTATTAGTTCTTGATAGAATAATGGTCCCGTCGGTAACCCAATCCCCCACTTGCAAAGTGCTAATATTTCTTGCTTGAATCTGATATGCATCTAAATTGGTATTTGTTCTTCCACAGGTTCCTGGAATATTTGGAACTATAAAGTTAAATTGTATCTCTTTATCAAGAAGGATAGATGAAACATCAGCACTTGTTGAAATATATCCAGGAGATGTGTTTTGATTTATTGAAAGACTAACTGTGGCTGGGGTAGGTGTGGGTGTTTGAGTTGGCGTTCTAGTTGGTGTTGCTGTTGGAGTAATGGTGGGAGTAGGAGTTTTGGTAGGAGTAGCAGTTGGGGTAATAGTAGGAGTTGGAGTACGGGTTGGTGTTACAGTTGGTGTATTGGTCGGGGCTGCGCAGTTGACAACACTAAATGGACATCTCAATCCAGCAAATGGATAGTCCTCGCCAGACCTTACTCCTTGAACATCATATTTATAATTTGTTCC
>PCVM01000050.1:0-634 GCA_002796045.1 Candidatus Roizmanbacteria bacterium CG11_big_fil_rev_8_21_14_0_20_36_8 | reverse complement strand
AACATTAATTGCAATAGATGAAGAAGTTGTCATTTGACCAAAATCACCTTGGGAGGTATTTGCCCAATCGCTATAAGGCTCACGATTAACACGAACCATGTATCCTCCATTTGCTCCAGCTAGATCACTCCAGTCAATAACCGCTGTAGTTCCCGTGGTATTACATGTAACTCCAAAATTTGAGGGACATGCAAGTGCTGAATATACGCTTACACTAAAAGTCGTTGCCGCACCCCAGGAACCAGTACAGTTTCTCGCATGGACCCAAATATCATATGAATGACCAGTAATAAAATTGTATGAATAAGAGTTTGTGCTTACATCATCGTCGCACGTATCTCCGTCCTTACCTGCACATGGCGGATATGAATATCTAAAATCAGCATTTGCCGTTTTGTCATTGATTCTTATAGAATAACGAGTGGCATTTGGCACAGTATTCCAAGTGATATTTTGTGTTCCTGAATTAATAGTGCCAGTTGGAGAAAAATCAGAAGTGCCCGCTACGGCTACAGAACAGGCAAGTGTTGGGGTGGGAGTTGAAGTTGGCGGGACGTAATTATCTACACATTTTTTGCGGGTTATATTCCCCGCCTGACAACCTCCGCAACTATCATCTTTACAAATTGTTTCC
>PCVM01000037.1 GCA_002796045.1 Candidatus Roizmanbacteria bacterium CG11_big_fil_rev_8_21_14_0_20_36_8 | reverse complement strand
TCTGCATTGGGTTTATTATAACAAATAATACTCAAGATTGCACAATATGGGCATTAGATCAGGAAAAACTACTATTCTCTCTCTGGTCCATTACTTTTCAGATTACCTTCATAATTTGCTTGCAGGCCTATGCTACTAGTTTGGCCGCGCCATAGAGGTCGCTGTGGGTTATCTTTTCAAATGAAATTTGATAATTTGGTGAAAGATCATTGATGGTTTTTTTGACAGTTTCGAGGTATTTTTTTCCTTTCCAAAAAAGACTGCCTTGCATGATAAAAGTCAGGTCCCTTTTTTGAAAATTTATAATACCTGCAATTTGAGCAGCGACAAGCGTGGCTGAATGTTCCATTACATTTTGTGCAATTTCAGATATTATCTTATTTTTTGATTTTGTTAATATATCGAGTTCTTTTGTTGATTTGATCTGTTTAAAATCAATATTGTTATCTTTAATATGATAATTAAAATGTTGGTAAAGATAAGCGCCCGAAACCTCTTTTTCGTAAAGCGCGTCACCTGGATTGGCAGAAATATTGTCAATATATTTTGCAGCAGTTGAGACCTTAAAGTTATTGAAACTTGCCGATTCAAGGTTCACAACAGTTTGCTCTTCGAGGAAGATTGCAAAGTTGAGACCTGTGCCGACTACTCCAGCTGCCAGATTGGTCCATTTGTTGCGAGTTAGCCCAGATAATAGTAAGCAAATAGTGTCATTTGCTGTCGAGACTTGTATTTTTCGATTTTGTTTTTCTTTGAAATAAGACTCAATTTCCTCCCCTACCACCTTCCCTTCAAGCCCAACGAAAGTGTTTTCTTTCGAACCATGCGTGAGACGGCCGTCAAGAAGGCCATTTCTCATAATCGGGATCATCGGATAGCTAAAATTTAGCGCCAAAACATTTATATTCTCATCAATATGAGACTCTAAAAACTCCATCAGTGTCTCCTTTTTGAGAAATGGGGGCTGAGTACCTTTTGACTGAGTGATTATTTTAATTATTCCATCAACTTTTTTCATTACAGCTTTTTGGTAAAAACTTCCACCGATAACAATCACTTGGAAAACTTCTCCGTCTTTGACTTTTGAGTGTGGCGCGAGAGTGTGAATAATGAAAGGGAGAGAGGATTTTTGACCTGAGTAGGCATTTTTTAATTCGTTACTGAATGAATGTGCAAGCCTTTTAAATTTTTCATTAATCATCATTTTTAGTAAATATTATAACTCTCTGAGTTTTAAAGCTGCGGTTTCAGGCGTTATGTCGCGTTGTGCTTCTGCCAACATTTCATAACCAACCAGATGTTTTTTAATAGTTTCTGACCTTAGTAAAGGTGGATAATAATGAGCATGAAGCTGCCAGTGATCGTAATTTTCATTAGTATACGGGGCAAAATGCCAACCCATTGAGTATGGGAAAGAAGTATTAAACATTGAGTCATACTTAATAAGTAGCACTTTCATAATTTTAGCTAATGAATTTTTTTGCTTATCATCAATATCTTCAAGCCTTTTTACTTTTTTTGTTGGTAAAATCATAGTTTCATAAGGCCATACGGCCCAGTATGGAACAATGACAACCCAGTCGGAGTTTTTTGCTACAACTCTTGTTTTTAAGTCCAATTCTTGTTGTACATAATCCAGCAACAACTGCGATTTATTATTTTTTAAATAATCTTTTTGGTTCATTGACTCCTTCTGAATTTCCGTGGGAATAGTACTACTTGCCCATATTTGTGAGTGTGGATGGGAGTTTGAACAACCCATGATATCTCCTTTATTTTCAAAAATTTGTACCCAAGAATACTGTTTTCCAAGTTCTTGAAGTTCTTTCTGCCAAACCGTGATCACTTTTTGAATATTTTTAGTAGTCATGGAGCCTAATGTTTTATCATGACGTGGGGAAAAACACACGACTTTGCATTTTCCTTTTACACTTTGAAGCTTGAAGAATGGATTATCGTTTTCCTGACAGTTTGGACTGTTAGATTCTATTGCTTGATAGTCATTGTCAAACACATAAGTAGATTCATATGTTGAATTTATATCGCCATTTATTCTTTTATTTCCTGGGCAAAGATAACAATTTTTATCGTACTTTGGAAGATTTACAATCTGTGGAGTTTCAAGCGCGCCTTTCCAAGGCCTTTTTGATCTTTGGGGCGATATAAGGACCCATTCTTCGATCAATGGATTGAATCTGCGATGTGGGTGGTCAAACATATCCCTAAAATTATACTATGCGTATTCCAAATTCGTGCCCTACTCGACTACCAGGTTTTAGAGTGATAATTCCCATCTGATTATTAAACGCATCTGGAGCACAGCTCATCGGCTCAACTGCAATCGATTCACGGTTATCAGGGGTATAAACCTGGACAAATTTCATCGACTTATCCATAAACAACTCAATATTTTCAAATAAAACACTGTTTGATCCTAGATCGGTAAAGCATGTATCAAAAGTTGTTTCATTTATTTCTTTCTTATTTACTCCAAAATCATTTGCCAACATATTACCCGTTGGAATAAGCTCTTTTATGGTATCAACTTCTAAAATACTTTTTGCTGGGATGGTGAACTGGCAATAATCGACCTTCTTCCCTACCTTCAAGTATGGATGCCAACCCACGCCATACGGAGCGTCATTTTCTCCTATATTAATAGCTATAACATTAATCACTAATTTTTTCTCAAAAAGTTCAAAGGAGATTTCAATTTGAAGATGAAATGGGTAGCCTTGAAATTCATCAGGTTTTATCTTAGTTAAAAAAATAACTTTTGAGGACAGCTCAGATAGGACCTCTTTAATTTTTTTGAACTCCTTTTTGATTATCAATCCATGAATAGCATGCCCGCGAGCTATTTCGTTTTTTTTAAGTTGATGAGTTTTACCCTTAAATTCATATTTTCCACCACTTATTCGATTTGGAAAAGGAGCCAAAAAATCACTTTTGCAAAGGAAATCCCCAAGAAGCAATTTCGGATCAGTGTTCGTATCGAGAATTGACTGACAATCGAAAATCAGAGAGATGATATTGCACCCAAGGGATGGGATTAGGGAGAGGGATGAGTTTTTATAGCTTAAGTTAAAAGTGTCAAAAGATGCAGTATCAGTTGCCATTAATATATTTTATCATATGGTGTATGATCTGTTGAAAATAAATGCAATGTGGTTATAATTATAGTTTGTATGATAGTGTCATAAATATTACTAGTTGACAGAATAATTATTCAACATGGAGGCAATTAGAAATCCAAACACAGTCATTGTGCCTAAAATAAGTTTTGAATGCTATCATGATGTTCAGCAACATTTCTTAGATGCTAGATCATTGTTGCAATGCGTATCTCAAACAAACGAATTTGCCGTGGCAAGTGGAATGCCAGTAAATTCATTTATAGGTGCTGCTGTGTTGGTTGAAAGAGGAGGAGTGAAAATATTTCAAAGCGCACCTTCAACCAGCGAATACGATAATGCAATTAGCGATGCAGTATTCATTCCAAGAATGTTACCTCCAGAAATTCAACAGCTACTTGAGAATGGTTTAGTTTCTATGCTGATTATGGGTGGCAATTTAGTACGCGCTGATCGAGAAGACACAAGACGACTTTTATCTTTAAGTCCGAAGACGGAATGGTTTACGCACCCAAAAGATAATTCTTGGGCACAAATGATCATGGGGTTTGATCCTATTTCTAATATTATCCAGTATGGTTATACTAATCTTTAATTTATTGAATTCATAATTTTGTTTATCCTCAATATGTCTAAAAAAAACCAGTTCATCAAACTTTTCTCCAAAATATATAATTCAACTCCAGATATCATCGCTACAGCCCCAGGGCGGGCTGAGATCATCGGAAATCATACTGATTACAACAGTGGCTATGCTTTGTCAGCGGCTATTAATCGAAATACTACTGCGGTAGTCAAAATGCAAAATGATCAAAAAATTAGAGTATATTCAACCGGATACTCAAAAACTCCATCAATATTTATGCTTGATAATATGCAAAAAGGAGAGCATGGAGACTGGCTAAATTATATTAAAGGAGTTCTCCTTGAAGTTCAGAAGGTGGGTAGAATATCTGGTATGGATATTCTCATTGATAGTGATGTCCCGAGTTCTGGAGGTGTCTCAAGTTCTGCCGCGCTTGAACTGGCCCTTTCTACTGCGGTACTTTCACTTTTCAAGATCGAGCTTGGTGATATTCAAAAAGCCAAAATGTGTCAGCGAGCTGAAAATGGTGAGCTTATCGGAATTCCTTGTGGATTTTTGGATCAAGCTTCCTCTGGTTTA
>PCVM01000075.1 GCA_002796045.1 Candidatus Roizmanbacteria bacterium CG11_big_fil_rev_8_21_14_0_20_36_8 | reverse complement strand
TTTTACTATAAAAAAGAAGAATCAAGCGATGATATTCGTTTTGATAGTTATTGATACGAGAAATGGAGTAAAAGATCTTATTATGAGAGATTATATCGAACACAACATTTTTTGAATTTTGTAGGATTAGTTTTTCGTAAAGTAGAGATATCCCATCTTTTGAAATTGATATATTTGTTACAATAATATATGCACTTTAAAAAATTCCATGTTGCATTAATCCTTCTTTTATTTATATCCTTCTTACTTTCTCATTTCTTAGTTAGTAGCCGGATTTATTTCCTTCAGCTACGATGTTTTGGAAACTTGGCTGGTGGATGCTCCATTGAATCACCCATTATCCTTGCAATTGCTATAGTAGTAGGTTATATACTATTTGCTATCATTTCAGCTCAAAAAACTTCCTCAATATTTCCTTCTTCTAAAATCTCTATGCTATTTTTCTTTCTTTTAGTAAGCATTCCTTTTCTAGAGCTATACTTGGGCAACTTTCAGTTTGAATATGAATTAGATAAGACTGGCGCGCGAGCAGAAAAAATATACAATCAGTTTATCCAAAACTCTTCTATAGTTGATGAAAGCATGGAGCTCAAAACAGGAACTACTCAAAGTAGAAATGGATATACATTCGCAATTATTGTCGCAAAGGGAATGGTTGATATAGATACTGACTTTAACAGCAGAAGTATTCTCTGGTATCAATCATTTCAACCTCAATTTGGATATTTCCCTCTTGTTAAGGAAGATATGAAAGATATCCAAGAGTGCCGTTTCTTTATTGGCCAAAATTTGCCAGTTGTCTGTCTTGAAAGTAAATCAGATCCAACTATTCAAGAATGTAACTATTACGAAAAAGAAAATAGTCCTACTACGAACTATGAAAATAAACTGCTACCTCCTGGCGTGTATGAGATTACTTATACATATAAAAGTCAGCTTTTTGGAGAAAACCAAGAAATATGTAGCGATTTATGGCAAAAAAACGGGCAAAGCTATTTAATGAACGATACAATGATTCTTAAACGAAATCCTAAATTTTTGAGAGAAATTGAAACTGATTTACAACAAAGCTATATTGAATAAATTGATATGCGACAAACTCCACAACTGTAACTTCATTACGATTGGATCAATATTCCAGCAATAACAGCCATTATTCCTGCAAGTATTTTCATACCCATGCCCCTCCGCTCCTTCAAAAAAACAATTCCAAATAGTACCGATAATATTACTTGAGATGTAAGGAGCACTACAACAACACCTCTATCTGGTGCATTTTTATATGCCAAAAATGAAAACACCATATAGAGTGAACTCGTTCCACTTGCAAAGAATAGATTATGAACAGTACTTTTTAAATGAGTTCTTAATGGTGCATAATCTTTTTTAATGGTATTGAAGTAGATAATTAATATGGCGAAGGCAGTGCCAAATGAAGTAATCAACAAATATGCAGCGGCACTTATCATCGAAGAAACCTGAGCACTTCCCACTTGAAAAAATGCAAACAACATCGCTGATAGAACAATATAAGCAGCACTTTTATTTAAAGATATTTTTCCTTTTTTATACTGAATCATAATAATTGCGGTAAGAAGAATGATCATGCCGACAACTTGTTGTATTGAAAAAGTACTCTCTAAAAAAAGAACTGAAAGAATACCTCCCCAAATGAGAATTGATGAAAAAATAATCTGGGTCACACCTGCATCGAGTTTTCTCTGTCCGGCAAAATAAACAATATTCCCAACTACAGAGGTAATGACTATAAGTAATAGGGTGAATAAATTACTTTTCACTCCACTAAAATCAAGTCCTCCCACCAGTGGATTAAAAAGTAATACTAATAGTCCGGTGGTAAATGTTAAGAGAAATGAAAGAGTGATAGGAGAAACCGTAACATTGCGACTAAGCAATCTTGTTCCGAGACTATACGTTGCTCGAGAAACTATCGCGAGTACCGTGAGAATTATCCAGTTCATGATTGCTTAAATTGTATATCAAAATACTAATTATCACGTGATGAAAACTACGACAGAGCGAATTTCTCAATAAAAAGACGGGGCAAAAGCCCCGTCCTTATTATGGTAATATTTATGTTACCGCGTATGTTTTAGAACCGACGACGAGTGTCTCGACGTTGGGGTCTACTATTTCGATCTCCTCGATCATAGCTGCCTCCACCTTGACGACGACCATCAGAGCCTTGTGGTTGCTCCTGAATCACAATTGGGGTACCATCAGGCATTGCCGTCATTTGAAGATTGATTCTTCCTTGACTGTCGATTTCATTGACCTTAACTTTTACTTTGTCTCCAACTGATACGATATCAGCAGGATCTTTAACAAAGCCTGAGCTCATCTTTGAGACATGAACCAATCCTTCTTTTCCCGGAAGAACCTCGACAAATGCACCAAAGGCCATGAGCCTCGTTACTGTTCCTTCAAACTCTTCACCTGGTTCAATTTCTCGAACTAAGTTTTTAATAAATTCTATTGCTTCGGCAACTTTTGCACGATCTACGCCAGCTACAGTCACCAGTCCCTCGTCATTGACATTGATTTCAGTACCGGTATTTTCAATGATACTTCTGATCATCTTTCCACCAGGACCAATTACAGTGCCAATTAATTCTTTATTCAGCTGTATTTCTTCAATGCTTGGAGCATACTGAGAAATTTCTGCCTTTGGCTGTGATATAGCTTTGTTCATCACGTCAATAATTTTGAGTCGCGCTGCTTGGGCTCGTGTCATGATCTCTTCGACCATATCGTCTGTGAGACCATTGTTTTTAACATCAAGTTGTACCGCAGTGACGCCTTCGGTTGTTCCGGTTACTTTGAAGTCCATCTCTCCTGAGAAGTCTTCAATTCCCATGATGTCTGTCAATATGACATAGTTATCATCAGATAATGACATCATTCCCATTGCAATTCCCGCAACGGGACGCTTTATTGGTACACCCGCATCCATGAGTGCAAGCGATGATCCACAGGTTGATGCCATTGAAGTTGAGCCATTGGAAGTCAATACTTCTGACACAATATGGATAACATATGGAAATTCCTTTTGTGATGGAAGGACGGGAACCAGAGCTTTTTCGGCAAGAGCTCCGTGTCCAATCTCGCGTCGAGAGGTAAATCCAATGCGACCCGTTTCTCCAACTGAATACAGTGGAAAGTTGTAATGATGAATATACCGTTTCTCTTCTTGCCCATTTGGTCCTTCAATAAGTTGTTCAAGTCCGGGCGCGCCAAGTGTCGCAACTGAAAGCACCTGTGTGTCGCCGCGAGTAAACATTCCGGTGCCATGAGTTCGTGGCAAAATACCAATCTCAGCGCTGAGTTTTCGAATTTCATCGATTCCTCGACCATCAATTCGCTTTTTTGTCACAATGGTGTTGCTACAGATCAGTTTTTTTGTTAAATAGTCAATTGCATCAGCAATTGCCTTTTCTTCAAAATCTTCTCCCGTAACTTCCACCACTTTTTCAACAATTTTTGCAACAAACGAACCATCATCAAACTCTTTTTCAAGTTTGTAATTAATGACTCCTTGAAGATCATCTTTAAAGGTGGTTGTCAAAATCTTTTTCAATTTTTCATCAACGACACTTTCAGATACAACTTCTTTTTCTTGTCCGATATCTTTTCGAACCTGCTCCATCATTTCGATAAGCTTCATGTTCTCTTGTTTTGCCAATTTGATTCCATCTTGAATTACTTCATTAGGAACTTCATCAGAGGCAGTTTCAAGCATCATGACTTTGTTGTCACGATTTGAGGTGACAAAAAGATCGAGTGATGATTTTGCGTCTTGTGCCTGAGTTGGGTTGATGACGAGTGTCTGGCTCTCATCAGTATCTCCATTGACATATCCGATTCGAGTTCCGGCAACCGGACCGTTCCACGGAGCGGGACATGCATGGAGCGCAGCAGATACCGCATTCAATGCAACAATCTCTGGAGCATGCTCTTTGTCAAGCGACATGAGGGTGATCACCACTTGGAGTTCACGTCGATATGTTTTTGGAAAAAGCGGACGAATTGAACGATCAATGATGCGGCCTTTCAAAATTGCATCATCGGTCGGTCGACCTTCACGCTTTACCCAACGAGATCCTTTGATAACACCACCTGCGTAGAGGCGTTCGATATATTCCACCTGAAGAGGGAAATAGTCAAGGTTCTTGTTTTCTTTTCCAATAGTAATAGCAACAAGAACGCACGTATCGCCCATACAGGCAAATACAGATGATGTCGCGGCT
>PCVM01000063.1:5197-5368 GCA_002796045.1 Candidatus Roizmanbacteria bacterium CG11_big_fil_rev_8_21_14_0_20_36_8 | reverse complement strand
AATTGGCACGAAATTGTAAATGACGAAATAAACGGCACCCCTGTAGCTGTAACTTTCTGTCCCCTATGCGGTTCCGCCTTAGCTTTTGAAAGAATAGTAGACGGTGTCATTACGGAATTTGGCGTTTCTGGAAAACTACATAACAGTGATCTTGTTATGTACGATAGATAT
>PCVM01000063.1:5017-5178 GCA_002796045.1 Candidatus Roizmanbacteria bacterium CG11_big_fil_rev_8_21_14_0_20_36_8 | reverse complement strand
AAATAACCGGTGAAGCAATTGTTGGGCCTGCTGCAAGAAGAGATGAGAAGTTAAAGCAAGTTCCTATTATTACCACTACCTGGAAAGAATGGAAAGAAGAACATCCTGAAACAGAAGTTCTTTCTTTAGATACTGGTTTTACAAGAGACTACAGCAATTAT
>PCVM01000063.1:4177-5011 GCA_002796045.1 Candidatus Roizmanbacteria bacterium CG11_big_fil_rev_8_21_14_0_20_36_8 | reverse complement strand
GGTACATACGAAGAGAATGAAGAATTGCTTTTTGGAGTGAAGGAACTGGATAAAAGCCTACATATCAAAGCTGTTGTATATGGTCTAGAGATAAATGGAAAATCTAAAGCTTATCCTGAAAACATTTTTGAAGAAACATCTGTTCTCACAGATACTATTGGAGATCTACCAGTACGTCTTGAGAGAGATGATTCAGGGAAAATTACTGTTACTAATCTAGAAACAGGGGAACAGATTATTCCAATTCGTTTATTCTGGTTTGCATGGGCTGCTTTCCATCCAGATACCGAGCTGTATACATTGTAAAAAAATGATAAAGATATTTGATATGAAAAAAATACTATTCATATTTTGGATTTTATTAATTAGTTTTTCTTTATATCGACTATTCACCATTGGTATTTCCTTGAGCGAATATCCACAGTTTATAGCTAACAAAGTAGACTCTTTTGGTATTTGGGCTCCAGTGTTATTTATTTCGCTTTTTGCAATTCGTCCGCTTATTTTCTTCCCAGCAACCATACTCAGTCTATCTGCGGGAGCTTTATTTGGACCAATAACTGCAGTATTTATATTAATTATTGCTGAAAATATTAGTTCACTTATCTCATTCACTATGGGAAAGTTTTTTGGAAAAAATATTATTGCTTCCCTTGATAAAAAAAGTGTCTTTCTTCATAAATTTGAAAAATACTTACACCAAAATGGATTTATCTCAGTTCTTATGTTGCGGCTCTTCTATGCACCTTTTGATCTAGTAGGGTATTTCTCCGGTGCGAGTAACATTGCTTACAGAGATTTTGCTCTAGCTACGTTTATTGGTATCTTGCCAGG
>PCVM01000063.1:1076-4105 GCA_002796045.1 Candidatus Roizmanbacteria bacterium CG11_big_fil_rev_8_21_14_0_20_36_8 | reverse complement strand
TATACTTGGGTTGGTTATATCAAAATTTATTAAGAATAATTGCAACTATGTCACAACAAATAATTGAGCATGATTATATCGTTATCGGAGCAGGTTCCGGAGGGCTGCTAGTGGCAGTTGGACTACAGAAACTAGAAAAAGATTATGCAGTGATTTCAAAAAACATAGGTGGTGATTGTACACATTTTGGATGTGTTCCATCAAAAACGCTTCTGCATTTTGCAAAGGTATACCGTACAAGTTGTGACCCGGAAAAGAAAAAGAGAATAAAAAAGACTGTCCTTCAAAATGTGCGGAAGAATGTACAAAGTTTCATTGACGAAGAAAATAATCTGATCCCAGAGGATAGATATTTCCAAGGATTTGCTCATTTTCAAAACGAAAATACACTAGAAATTTCAAATGGAGAAAATAAACAGCAATTAAAATTTAGTAAAAAATGTATTATTGCCACTGGCAGTAGGCCCAGATTAATAAAAGTTGAAGGCATTCCTCAAGATAAAATCATTACAAATGAAGATTTCTTTTATCTCTCTAAACTTCCAAAATCAATAACGATCATAGGTGGCGGCCCTATTGGTGCTGAATTTGCGACAGCATGTGCGAGTTTTGATATTGAAACATATCTTGTTTCTAGTAGTTATTTACCAAAAGAACCATGGGAAATAGGAGAAATGAGTAAAGCATCATTACAAGCATTGGGAGTAAAATACCATAAAGCCAGGCCACTTAGACTTGAGAAGAAAAAGCTCTATTTAGATAATGAAACAACTATTTCCGAAACCGAATTTTATCTGGTCGCAGCTGGAAGAGTTCCAAATATTAATCTGAATTTAGAAAAAGCACAGGTAAACTACGATAACACGGGTATTTCTATTAATAAAAATTTAATAACCACCAACAGTGATATTTTTGCTATTGGAGACTGTACGCAGAATCCCCAATTTACTCATTTGGCAGCTAATCAAGGCAAGTTTGTCTTAAAAAAGATTGTAATACCATTTGTTCAAAAAAGAGAAAGAGCATTGCCAAGAGTTACCTTTACTAATCCAGCCATTTCCAGTGTTGGAGAGCTCGAAGAAAAACCTGGTATTAAACTCATTGAGCTAAACCTCTCGAACACGGATAAGGCTAGAACTAGGTTCGATCAGAATTCTTATGGCATAGTTGCCATAGATACTTTAAGTGGGAAAATAGTTGGAGCATCTTTATTTGGAGACTTTGGTGAAGACCTAATAAGTGTCTTTACACTCATTATCGATGAAAGAATTCCTGTGTTGAAGTTAACAGATTTTATTACTCCTTATCCAACCTATGCAAATATTTTTCATACGTTAACAGTAGATTACCTAAGCTATCTTTCAAATAATTGGAAAAGAAGGCCTCTTTCATCTGTAAAACAGTTTTTATCGTATGTTATTAAGTAACACGTGCGTAATTTATGAATGAAACCAAGTCTAAAAAAATTATTTTATATAAAACACAATACTGTACCGACTGTATGCAAAAGCATACCTATATTCATACTGCATTTTTAGTGTTAATTCCTCGCTATGCTCAACCGCTAACTTAGTATAATTACTGTGTTACGTCAGTAGACGGGAATGTATGCCAGCTAGTTCAAAACAGTTCCTCAGTCAGGAGCAAAAACTGGAAATAGTACTCGAAAGCTTTCAAAGAGACACTATCATAGAAGCAGCTTGTAGAAAGTTTGGTTTGGTGAGATTGGTAATCTGTAGATGGAGAGATGAATTTAGGGATAATGCTCCCCAAGTATTTATAGACAAAGATCTCCCAAGAATAAAGCCCTTAGTAACGGTTATGACTCAGGAAAGTCTCCAGAAGATCTGAAAAAGATAATTGGTAACTTAACTGGGTAATAAAGACAAAATCGGTTCTATTTCATCAATGTTTAGACTGTCTATACTAGTCTAATAACAGTTTAAGTCTACAATAATTTATTGTCTTAATTTATGGGACGAGTATAACTGCATTTATCTCTTGGTATTTGAACCTTCAAAATAAATAAATCAGCAAGCGTTTTTGTCCTTATTGCCGTCGTGGCAAAAAAAAGTCGGCTCGAACTACTTTTTAATGAATCAGCGACTCTCGGCGAATTTGAATTTTCCCTTTGCAGTGCTGCTCCTACCGATTCTTCGATTTCACTTTTGGTGACCCTAATGCATCTTGTTTCGAACCATTTTTCCCTTGGATTTATAAAATAATGCTTGCTTATCCTTCTGATCAAGAGAAAAAAGACAAGAAGGAAGGCTTACCTTCAAGGTCTCTACCTACTTATTATATTGAAAATATAAATTGATTGCCATGTTTAAACTAAGATCAAACACATTTAAATCAGAATTGTTCAACGAAAAGACATTTTACAAGAGATTTTTGAAAGACTTGGCTGATTGCCGAAAAGAGGTAGTTATTGAAAGCCCATATATTACATCTTTCAGAATGGAAACTTTTCACCAAGTCTTTCAAGGTTTATTACATAAAAATATACAAATACATTTAATAACAAGAGATCCATCAGATCATGAGGATAAATTTTTCAGACACCAATCAACTAATGAAATACTAAAATGCACTGAAATGGGAATTAACATTATAATGCTGAAAGGTTTTCATCATAGAAAGTTAGCAATTATTGATAAACAAATTTTGTGGGAAGGAAGCTTAAATATACTTTCATATAGCAAAAGTCTTGAGATTATGAGAAGAATTGATAGTGAGAAGCATGTAAAGGAGATGATTCATTTTTTAGACCTTAAAATTTAAGGTAGTAATGCGGCAACGAGCCAGAGAGGTTGAATTATTAGTATTATAAATCCTAGTAATCCAACATTATTTCTTTTTAAGATTACATAAGAACCTAGTATCCCGATCAAATCTAAAGGATATGTAACATAATCGCAATAAGGACTACACCATATATGTGGTCTATGTAAAATATTTGTAAATGCATTATGTATATCTAAAGTTTGTAGAATATCTCTTAAGAGATGATAACAAGATAGAATAAA
>PCVM01000063.1:726-1054 GCA_002796045.1 Candidatus Roizmanbacteria bacterium CG11_big_fil_rev_8_21_14_0_20_36_8 | reverse complement strand
AATCTTAATTTTTAAAGCTTTAGCTATTGAATCTATTATATCCGCAGTAGGATTAACCTCTCCACGCTCAACACGGGCATAGTAATTAGGATGAATGCCAGCCTTTTCAGCGACCTCCACTTGAGTCAATTTTGTTTTAGTTCGAGCAGTTTTTAATATTTTTGCTAACTGGTTTTGTGATTCCATATTTAATTCTTTCCTGCTAATTATACAATCTTTCTGGATAGTTTGTATAAATACCTTCTAACTTTGATAGAATAGTGTAATGACATCTGATAATAATCAAATCAAAAACATCACTTGGCAAGATATAGAGCCCTTAATTCTT
>PCVM01000063.1:0-633 GCA_002796045.1 Candidatus Roizmanbacteria bacterium CG11_big_fil_rev_8_21_14_0_20_36_8 | reverse complement strand
ATTCTTAAAATGTTGAAAAGTACAGATCCTGAAAACGCAACACCAGAGTATGTAAAAGGAATAATTGAGGATATGAAAAAGGTTGTTAATAAGATCCAAGAATTAAAACCATAGATATTCATTCTAGATGATACAAGATATAATCTAATTATGACTAAGGTAATTTTTATAAGATTGGCATTAATATTATTTATATCAATTGCAGGTACAGGTGTTTTTTTGATCAATAAAGACAATGATGCTCCCATCAATAAAAATCAAATTAAGGAATTAAGTTCTACAGATAAAAATTCTGACGATAATCAGCTTGTTGATAACCCTCCCATACAGTATTCAGAAGAAAAAGAAGTTTTACCTAACAATAATGAAGTATCTGATGGTAAAGATTCCACTCAAGGTGATTTGGTTGAATTAACTACAAGTGACACAGAACAGAAGAATGAATTTGAAGTCAAATATCTTCCTAAAGAGAATAGTTTTAGTTCGGAAGCATGTATTTCTCAAAAGAAAAACCTGATAGAAGGCCTTGATAAGGAATATGTGTCATTATTTGAGAGCAGACAGGAGGAAAGAATAACATATATAGGTGATTGTTACGAAAAGAAGAGTGTTCCTGAGTGTGATAATAAAATG
>PCVM01000020.1:5184-5611 GCA_002796045.1 Candidatus Roizmanbacteria bacterium CG11_big_fil_rev_8_21_14_0_20_36_8 | reverse complement strand
CTTGAGCGTTGTAATGTATGTGCTTATTCGAAAAGAATGGCAAGATGAATATAAATCATTTACTCTTGCAAAGATGGAGTTAGGATATAAGCTTTTTGCAAAACCACTCTTTTTTCTTCTTCCGGCCGAATGGGTCCATGAGCAGGCTATGTTTTGGGGAGAAATGGTGGGAAACATTCCTTTAAAGCGAGCACTTCTTCGCTATATGTTCTCATTTAAACATCCTGCAATAAAGCAAAAAATAGCAGGGATCACCTTTGAAAATCCCATCGGTCTTTCTGCGGGATATGATTATATGTCCGCATTCACGCAGATATTACCAGCAATAGGATTTGGTTTTGAGACCGTGGGAACAATCAGCAATTATTCATCAGAAGGAAATAAAAAACCACGACTGGGGCGACTTCCTCATTCGAGATCACTCCTG
>PCVM01000020.1:731-5040 GCA_002796045.1 Candidatus Roizmanbacteria bacterium CG11_big_fil_rev_8_21_14_0_20_36_8 | reverse complement strand
CATTTCAAAAATTTCAGAAAGCGCGATTGAAAAATAAATATTATGAATTGAATATCAGCTGTCCCAATCTCAAAGGGGGAGTTAGTTTTTATCCTCCCAAAGAATTGAATGCATTATTGAACGCAGTTGGTAAGCTCAAAATAAAAAAACCTGTATTTGTCAAAATGCCGATAGAAAAATCTGACGATGAAGTACGCGGCATGCTTGATGTGATCGTCAAACACAAATGGATAACGGGAGTCATTTTCGGAAACCTTCAGAAAGATCGGAAAGATCCTTCGTTTGTTCAAGATGAAATACTAACGGCTGGTGTTGGTAATTTCAGTGGAAAGCCGACGTTTCGAAGGTCAAATGAGCTCATCAAGCTCGCATATTCTGGATATGGAAAAAAATTGATCATCATCGGTTGTGGTGGCGTGTTTACAGCAGAAGATGCGTATCGAAAGATCCGTCTTGGTGCGTCACTCATTCAGATGATCACTGGTATGATTTTTGAGGGCCCACAGCGAATTACACAAATAAACCGTGAACTAGTCGAGCTTCTTTCGCAAGACGGATATTCTAATATAAGCGAAGCGGTTGGGGTTGATTCCTAATTACACTTGCTCCATAGCCCACGACTCTCATCTTGAGCTTGTTTTTGTGCTTCCAAAAACTGTTCATGATACTTCACATCAGGAGGATACGTGATCACTGTCCCATATCCTTGCTCGATCAAATATTCATTCACAAAAATTACTTCTTCAGGTGAATCAGGATTGGGGATATAGAGATAACGCAACAGTCTTCCATAGCGGTCGGTCTCAGAAATATCCTTTTCCATATAAATATCTTTTCCTTCCAGAAGGGATTTGGTTTTATTTGAAGCCTCTTTACCAAAACATTGGACAGATTTTTTTGGATGAACGGTCTCAGGAGTATCAACTCCGATGAAGCGGACATTTTCACCTGAATCAATCTTGATGGTATCGCCATCTATTACTTTTTGAACATGAACTTTTTCCATCTGTCTGATATCTCTTTCTCCCAATGCATTCGTTTCTTTTGCGATATCTTCAAAGCTTTGTAATTTGTCAAAATAGAGCGATGTATTCTCTCCCGAAAGAACAAGAATGACAAACAAGAAGGGGATGATGTAGAGCTGCCACAGTTTTGTTTTTTTGAGCATGTCAGAATAGGATAACTGAATATAAAGCTATTCTCAAGAAGATGATCATCTTCGATAACGTATTTTCATTAAATATAATGACGTTATGCACTTGGTTCGATTGAGCTATTCTACGTATTCGATGTCTTTAACAGTCGGTGGTGAGGGGGCTTTAGGAAAATGATCGTAAGGAAGAGGAGTGTGTGGAGATAGCTCCAATGCCCCAACGACGGGAGTTTCAATAGGAGGTAACTCCAGAATCTTAGTTTTTTCCAAATCTGTTGCTAGTGGAGATATTTCCTCAGGTTTTATATATGAATAATCCTCGCTTGGCATATGAATAATCAAATAATATCAGTTGGTCGGGACGGCGAGACTCGAACTCGCGACCTTACGCTCCCAAAGCGTACGTTCTAGCCATCTGAACTACGTCCCGATTGATTGGAGTCTATTGTATCAGTTGAAGCTGTGGACTGCAATAAATATAAACGAAATTATTTTTCCAAACTCTGCCACAACGAAATACTTCCATAACTTCGATATGGTTTCCAGATTGAAGTGATCGTCTCAATTTTTTTCGGCGAAGGATTTTTCAGATGGTAAAGCCTTTCGATTCCTCGTTTCAGTCCAAGATCACCATGTGAGAAAATATCTTCGCGTCCAAGCGTAAACATGAGAAACATCTCGGCCGTCCACCTACCAATGCCTTTTATTTTTATCAATTCACATATTATATTTTCATCGTTAAATTTTTCAAAATCACTCCATCGAATTCTATTTCCAAGGATTTCTGTTGCAATATTTTTCACATAAGAAACCTTTGCCCATGACATGCCAGCATCTCGAAGAGTTTGATCTTCTATTTTGAGCAATGTTTCCGGAGTGATGTTTTTTTCAGGAAATAATTCTTCAAATCGTGTTTGGATAGTATCGGCGGCTTTTCCGGAAAGCTGTTGAGAGATGATCTGTCGACAGAGAGATCGAAAGTATTCAAGTCGGGTTGTTTTCTTTTTTCCAATCCACTTTGAAAAATCCATAGTCTTCATGACGGTATAAATCACCGGGTCTTTGCGGCTGAAATGCTCGAGTATCTTGCCTGTATTCATGAATGAAAGTATAAGTCAAAAATTGAGTATATAAATCTGAGTTTTTCTGCGGATTAAGAGTTCTTCCTGATGTTTTTTCATGAATTTCCACCAAAGGTGGACAGGCGAGTCTCGCCATCCCGACATTTGAGCTTCATAACGATAAAACTTCTTATTTTGGTCGAGTATAATAAGGTAGAAGTTATCTCTAAACCGAGTCTCACTTGTCATTCTGAACTTGTTTCAGAATCCAGAAAGATGCTGAAATGAATTTAGCATGACGCATGTTGCGTAACATGAGTTAGTAAGTATAATTTGTATAAATCTGACAGCTATTTGTTAGTTTTTTTCTTTCCCCAATATTCCAAAATAGAAATAGTCAAAAGTTCAAGATTATTCGCTTCTTCCCGACAAGCATTAAAAATCAAGTAAAATCTATATTTAGATTGTCACAGGAATCTTATTGTTTTTACTTGAATAGGTCATTTTCAAGTAAAAATGCTACTTTGATTCGAGTTCATTTGAATGAGGAAGTCTATATTTGGTTGCTCTAACGTATCCAGATGAAGGTTTAAATGCTCTATTTACTTTTGTGTTGGGAGTTCATCAAAAGAAACCGTAATATATTCCGGATTTTCTATTTCTAGATCATTTTTGACAAACTCTTTAGTAGGATTCTCTCCAGCCAAAATAAGAAATTCACCAACATCGTCTATTAAATTAAAAATAATTTTAAAGTTTTTATAGGAATAAAATTTTCGCGAACCTTTCATTATACGTTTAACGCCATATTTTAAAGTCAATACTTTTTTGATTTCTTTTGCATTTTGAACAGCTTCATCTTTAACAACTTCAAACTTGCCATTTACTGCTTGAAAAATATTAACAAAGGCACCTTGTTTTTTTTCAACAATTTTATGAACGTGTCCTTGTGGTTGTTTGAAGTAAGTATCTAAAAAAGATGTTTCATCTGTAAGCTCTGCACCTTTTGCAATTAAGCTTTTTTCAATAATTTCATGGTTATGAATTCGTAATTTAAGTTCTTCTGACATTCTAATATTATATCAAAACTGTCATTAACCAGGATAATTAAATTGGTTTGGGCCATTCACAAAATCTTTATTTCCCCAATAATTTATAATCGAATAAGACCACCTACCCTCACTTGCTCTCAATAGCCAGAACCTTGAGAAATGAAGTTTCAGTTTGAAGAGTTCCTCCCGATGTTTTGGCACGAATTTCTACGGTGTGTGTGCCGGTACTTGTTGTTATTGCACCACTTAATGACATTGGCATAGCTCCATTGGAAATTGGCATGGTGGCCTGAGTAGTAAGCGATTGATCCTGGCCATCCAAGAAGACGCCATAGGTATTTACATTTTGTGCCGTATCATTTTTGGATGTTGCATAAAAATCAATCCACAGCGTACATTTTGCTGAACAGACAATGTTTACAAATGTGTTCATGTCGGAGTATGCCGCTGAAGTGGTACTAAATGCGGCACCCTTTACCTGAGCCGTCGCAAGTATTATTTGACCTGCAATGGAGGCTGATTTTGTAACAGTAACTGCTTCTTTTGACTCGGATAAATCATCAATCAATTTTTGTTGATCGGATACAGCGTCTTCAAGAGCTTCGATATCATCAACCATAGACTTCACTCGATCGACGGAAATCGGATATTCAGTTGGCCTTTTGATCGATTTTTCTTCTGGAACGGCTGGGGTAATTGATAAATCCTGATTATTGCTTTGAAGAGTGCCCGACTGGTACATATAAATGATGACCAATAGGCCGACGATAATTGCCCCAATTATTATCCGTACTAAGACTTTTGTAGACATGAGTATCAGTATACAAGTTTTGAAATAATGAAGAGATTACTGATCACAGAGCACGAGTACAATATTGTCCTCATCCCGCCTGACGCATCCGTTATTTGGTGGGTTACAATATTCTTCTCGTCCATCCGAGCCGAAAGACAAAACTGCTCTGACAAATTTGCTCTTTTTGGTGATCGTGTCTTGCGGATTTTCAGGACCATAAATCACGTTTTCGCACCCTGCAACATCTGGC
>PCVM01000020.1:0-714 GCA_002796045.1 Candidatus Roizmanbacteria bacterium CG11_big_fil_rev_8_21_14_0_20_36_8 | reverse complement strand
GTAATCGGGATCAAAGTAATAGGGATTTCCCCATGGGTCGGTTACTTCAGCAACAGTTAGTTGTTTATTATATGCTCCGCCATATGGCCATGTGTCACATACAAGTCCAGCTTCGCATTTGTTTAATTCAATTTCAAGATCGTGCACACAAGTTGTCGGAGGAGTCAATCCCCGTGGTAATTTGCCGGTGTTTACTATTAAGGTGTCAATTGCCACTTTGATTTTTTGCAGATCTGTATATACATTCCTTTCCCCAAACCCCGGTATCCGCAATATATCTCCTCCAATAATATTTACCATAAGTACCACGCTGAAGGTAAAGATCAGTCCTACGATAGATCCAGTGACATATCTCTTACCTCGTGCAATCTGCATCTCCGCCCCTTGTGCTGTAATCAATATGAATGATCCATAGATCAAGGTTCCAAATGCAAGTACTCCTGTTGCAGGAAATATAAGCTTTGTTAATATAAAGTTTAATACCCCACCGGCAGCTCCAGGATCAGAGAAGGAAGAAAAAGAAGTATCCACACACCCAAGTTGAGTAAAGTACTTTCCCCGAGCAGGAGGAACCGGTTGATTTAATGCTTTTTTTGCCGGATCAAGACGAGGATCATTTGGATTCGTAATAACCTCAAGTGTTTTGTTATTCGTTGCTGCTCCAATCACACCTGGATATAAGCAATCTCTACATGATTCCCAACTTTCAGGAGC